>JASHUW010000401.1 GCA_030039815.1 Alphaproteobacteria bacterium | reverse complement strand
GCTCCCAAATGCGCTTGAGTAGGTCGGATGTCGTGCCGACGTAGAGGGTGCCGTAGGGTTTGCTGGCGAGCAGGTAGACGAAGAACATCGCCGCTGAATATTATTTCTCCTGCCCCTTCAGTTCCACCCCGGCGAAGGCCGGGGCCTATCGTTCAGCCGTGCGAGAAGCGGAAGCATGGGTCCCGGCCTTCGCCGGGATGAAATTACCGTTTGGACGTCAAAATCCCAGGCGTGCGTTTTTCTGGAATCGAAGCGGAGTCGGGGGGCGGCCCATCAGCCGAGAGGGCTGCGTCTAAAACCGGGCGTGCCAGACCGTCTTGGCGTACTCGGTGATCGCGCGGTCGGCGGAGAACCAGCCCATGCCGGCGATGTTCCGGACGCACGCCGCCGACCAGGCGTCGGGGTCGCGCCATAGCTCGTCGGCGCGGCGCTGGGCGCGCCAGTACGAGTCGAAATCGGCGACGATCATGTAGTGGTCGCCGTGGCGCAGCGACCGGGTCAGCATCTCGAAGCGGTCGCGCTCGCCGGGCGAGAACACGCCGCCCTCGATCATCTCCAAGACTTCGTTGAGCGCGGGCGAGAGGGCGATGGCGCGGCGGCCGTCGCGCGCCGCCTGGCGCGATTCGGCGACCTCGTCGGCCAAGAGGCCGAAGATGAAGATGTTGTCGGCGCCGACCGCATCGCGGATTTCGATATTGGCGCCGTCGAGCGTACCGATGGTGAGCGCGCCGTTGAGCGCCAGTTTCATGTTGCCGGTGCCCGAGGCCTCCATCCCGGCGGTCGAAATCTGCTCACTGAGGTCGGCGGCCGGGATGATCATCTCGGCGAGGCTGACATTGTAGTTGGGCAGGAAGGCCACCTTGAGCAGGTCGCGTACCGCGGGGTCGTGGTTGACGACCTCGGCGATGTCGTGCGCGAGCTTGATGATGAGCTTCGCCGCGGCGTAGCTCGCCGCCGCCTTGCCGCCGAAAATCTTGACGCGCGGCACCCATTCGCGGGTCGGGTCGGCGCGCATCGCGTTGTACAGCGCCACCGTCTCCAACAGGTTCAAGAGCTGACGCTTGTATTCGTGGATGCGCTTGATCTGCACGTCGAACAGCGCCGCCGGATCGACCGAGAGGCCGAGCCGCTCGCGGACCACCCGGCCGAGCGCTAGCCGGTTGGCGCGTTTCACGGCGCGCAGCTTTTCGAGCAGCCGCCTGTCCTCCGCATGCCGCGCGAAGCGGCCGATCGCGTCGGGATTGTCGCGGATGTCGGCGCCGCAGGCCTCCGAGAGGAGCCGGGTCAGACCGGGGTTCGCCTGGTAGAGCCAGCGGCGGAAGGTGATGCCGTTGGTCACGTTGACGATGCGGTCGGGGTAATGCTCGTTGAGCTCGCGGAACACGGTCTTGCGGACGAGCGCCGAATGCATCGCCGAGACGCCGTTGATGCGCCCGCTGCCGAGGAAGGCGAGGTGCCCCATGCGCACGTGGCGGCCCTCGTGCTCGTCGATCAGCGAGATCGACGCGAGCACCTCGGGGCTGACCGGCTGCTTCTTGGCGACCGCTTCGAGATGGCGAGCGTTGAGCAGGTAGATGATCTGCAGATGCCGCGGCAGCACCCGCTCGAACAAGGTCACCGGCCAGCTTTCGAGCGCCTCGGGCAGCAGCGTGTGATTGGTGTAGCGGCAGGTATCGACGGTGATCTTCCACGCGTCGTCCCATGGGACATTGTGCAGATCGACGAGGATGCGCATCAGCTCGGCGACCGCGATCGACGGGTGCGTGTCGTTCAATTGGATCGCCGCGCGCTCGGGCAGCGTATACAGCGAGCCATAGGCCTTGCGGTGGCGCTGCACGAGGTCCTGCAGCGAGGCGGAGACGAAGAAATATTCCTGGCGCAGGCGCAGCTCGCGCCCGGCCGGGGTCTCGTCGCTCGGATAGAGGATTTTCGACAGCGCTTCGGCGCGCGCCTGCTCGGTCAGCGCGCCGACATGGTCGCCGCGGTTGAACACGTCGAGGCGCAGCGGATCGACCGCGCGCGCCGACCACAGGCGCAGCGGGTTGACGTGCTTGCCGCGCCAGCCGACGACCGGCGTGTCATAGGCGACCGCGTCGATCGTCTCCTCCGGGTGCCAGATGAAGCGGGTGTGGGCGCCGCGCCCGGCGACGGTCTCGACCCACCCGCCATAGGCGATGTCGTAAGTGACCTCGGGGCGTTCGAACTCCCAGGGGTTGGTGAAGGACAGCCATTCCTCGGGGTATTCCTGCTGCCAGCCATCCTTGACGATCTGGCGGAAGAGGCCGTTGTCGTAGCGGATGCCGTAGCCATAGGCCGGAACGCCGAGGCTCGCCATGCTTTCGAGAAAGCACGCGGCGAGCCGGCCAAGCCCGCCATTGCCGAGCGCCGCGTCGGGCTCGGCGTACCGCACGCGCTCGAAATTGACGCCGAGATCGCCGAGCGCGCGATGGACGATGTCGTCCATCTGCAGATTGCCGGCGACGTCGTTGAGCAGCCGGCCGATCAGGAATTCGAGCGACAGGTAATAGATCTGCTTGCGGCCGCGGGCGAGCGCCTCGCGCTCGCTTTCGAGCCAGCGATGGATGACGCGGTCGCGCAATGACAGCGTCGTCGCCACGAACCAGTCGCGATCGGAGGCCGCGCCGGCATCCTTGCCGACCGCCAAGGTGAGCTTGGCGAGCACGGTGTGCTTGAACTGCTCGATCGCATCCTCTGTTTCGCTATCCGGCACGGGGCGTGGTCGAGCGACGGTCTTCACGGATTCCCTCCCACGCCCCGAACGCGACGCCAGCCCTAGTGCGCCATGACCAGGCGCGGCGCCTCGCGCCGCTCTTCGAAGCGAGAATGAGCTTCGTTGATTTGCGCGATGCTGGGCAAACTCGCCTCATTCCCAAGGTATTGGATGGCATGCGCGGAGGCCGCCCGGGCGAATCGGAAATGGTCCTCCCACATCCCAAACGGGTTGGCGAGGTACCCGTAGAGATAGGCGCCATGGAAGATGTCGCCGGCACCGTTGGTATCGACGATCTTGTCCTCCGGCACGGCGAGCGCCGGCAGCAGCCGGTCCTCGCCCGCGCCCTGGTACCACAGCATACCCCGCCCGCCCATCGTCACCGCGCCGATCCGGCAGCCGCGCGCGCGCAGGTAGGCGAGCATCTCGCCCGGCGAAAGGCGCATCTGTTCGCACAGCCGCTCGGCAACGACGGCGACATCGATGAATTCGAGGAGCTCGTGCGTGTTGGAGCGCAGCCCGCCGCCGTCGAGCGAGGTCAATATCCCCGCCTCGCGGCAGGCCTTGGCATAATCGATCGCGGCGTCGGCCTGATGCCCATCGACATGCAGCGCGCGGCAGCCGGTGAGGTGCAGCGGCGGATAGGGGTGCTTGTAGTTGTCGTCGCGGCAGCGAACGATCGCCCGCTGGCTGCCCTTGGGCATCACGAATGACAGCGACGACTCGGCCACCTTCCGGTGATGCACCGAGATGCCGTATTTGGCGGCCATGTCGATGAACATCCGGCCCAGCCAATCATCGGCCACCGAGGCCAACAGATCGGGCGCGATGCCGAGCTTGGCGCAGCAGAATGCCGCGGTCACCGCGTTGCCGCCAAACGACACCGCGTATTCGCGCGCCACCGTCTTGTCGTCACCGGTCGGCAGCACGTCGGTGACGAAGGTGATGTCGATATAGGCTTGCCCGATGAACAGCGCTTGCATGGCGTCTAGATAGTCGTTGGGCGCGCGGCACCAACCCGCTTCGTCGCCGAAGATGCCGCTCGCGTACGGAACGGATACATGCACGCCACGTGCCGACACGCTGGCGCGGAACCGGGACGCGCCGTAGGCTGACGCCGCCCGAGGACCAGCGTCATTCGCTTATGCGCAAATTTCCCATGGCTGTCGTGCTGCTGCTCCTCGTTCCCACGACTTCGGGAAGCGCCGCGCCGAATAGTTCCCCCGAAGGCTACTGGCGGACGGCGGGAGGCGACGGGATCATTGAAATCAGCCGTTGCGGCGCCGACGACACGCTGTGCGGCAAGATCGCCTGGTTCCAGATCGCGCCCGACGACCCCAACCCGCAAGGGCTCGACCTGAAGAACCCCGATCCCGCGCGACGCACCCGACCGCTGTGCGGCCTCACCTTGATGTACGGGTTCAAGCCACGCGCTGCCGGCCATTGGGACGGCGGTCAGGTTTACGACGCCAAAAGCGGCAACACCTATGACGCGACAATGACGCTGCAGCCGGATGGCAAGCTCGACCTGCACGGCTATATTGGCATTTCGCTGCTCGGCAGGAGCGAAATCTGGACCCGCATCAACCAGCCGATCCCGCCCTGCCCGGGCCGTTGAAGATACCCACGCCAGGAGGATACGCCATGGCCCGGCTTCCGCGCATCACCGACAAGAGCCACGTCGACCCAAAACATCACGCCGCGTTCGATTCGATCGTCGCCAGCCGCGGCGCGGTGCAGGGCCCGTTCCTGATGTTCATGCACTCGCCCGAGGTGGCGGAGCGCGTCGCGCATCTGGGCGCCTATGTGCGGTTCGAAGGCTCGCTCGACATGAAGGTGCGGGTGCTGGCGGCGATGACGGTCGCGCGCGAGTTCCACGCCATGTATGTCTGGGGAGCGCAGACCGGCGGCGCGCGACGGCTCGGCGTGCCGGAATCGACGATCGCCGCGATCCGCGAGAACCATTCGCGCGGCATTCCGCCGGCGGACCTGGAAATTGTCGAGTTCACCCGGCAATTGCTGCGCAAGCACCGGGTCGACGACGCGCTGTTCAAGAAGATGCACGCGCGCTTCGGCAACGACGAGCTGGTGCAGCTGACGACCGCGATCGGCTACTACACGCT
>JASHUW010000400.1 GCA_030039815.1 Alphaproteobacteria bacterium | reverse complement strand
CCCGGCACGCCGATGGGCGCGCTGCTGCGGCAATATTGGATCCCGGCTTGCCTGTCGTCGGAGCTGAAGGGCGATGGCGATCCGCTGCGCCTCGCGCTGCTCGGCGAGAGGTTGATCGCGTTCCGCGACAGTGCCGGCAAGATCGGCGTCTTCGATCATCGCTGCCCGCATCGCTGCGCCTCGCTGTTTTTCGCTCGCAACGAGGAAGGCGGGCTGCGCTGCGCCTATCACGGCTGGAAGTTCGACGCGGAAGGCAACTGCCTCGACATGCCCAACGTGCCGGGCCCCCACGACCTCGCCGGCCAGGCGAAGGCGCGCGCCTACAAGACCGCCGAGCGCAACGGCCTGGTCTATGTCTATATGGGTGAGCGCGCCGTGGCGCCGCCGCTGCAGCAGATCGAAGCGCTGCTGTCACCGCCGGAGGAGACCGCCCTCTTCTGCCGCCAGCGCGAATGCAACTGGCTGCAGGCGCTCGAAGGCGATATCGACACCGCGCATTTCACCTTTCTCCATGTCGGCAAGGTCGAGCCGAATGAGGTGGATCCCAACCACATGGAGCGCTGGCAGCTGCTCGATCGCGCGGCGCAATACCAGGTGAAGACGACCGACTGGGGCACGATGTACGCGGCCTATCGCCCGGCGCAGCCCGGCCACTCCTACTATCGCTATGCGCACATGGTGATGCCGTTCTGGACGCTGTTCCCCAACGGCCCGATCGCCGGCAACATCCTGGCCCAGGGGTGGGTACCGATGGACGACACCCACACCATGGTCTTCACGCTGATGTGGAAGGGCGCGACCCCGCCCTTGCAGAAGAAGCTCGACGGCTCGCAGATCCCTCATCTCTTCCGCGAAAGCCCGATGCAGCCCAACACCACCGACTGGTTCGGCCGCTGGCGCACCGTGGCGAGCGCGGAGAATGACTACCTCATCGATCGCGAGATGCAGCGGACGGTAAGCTATTCCGGAATCAGCGGGCTCTTCCCGCAGGATTCGGCGATGACGGAAAGCATGGACGCGATCGCCGACCGCACGCTCGAACATCTGGTGCCGAGCGACCGGATGATCGTGATGACCCGCCGCCGGCTCTACGAGGCGGCATGGGCGCTCCAGGCGCACGGCACCGTTCCGCCGCTGGTCGACGATCCGGAGACTGCGGCTGCGGTGCGCTCGGGCGAGATCATCGCGCCGAACGACCGCGACTGGCTCGAACTCTACGAAGAGGCGCTTGCCGATGTGCGCCGCCCGCCGCTGCCGCAGGCGGCCGAATAGCCCGATACGTTCACCACTCACGGCTCGCCGCTGCTTCTGGTAGATTAATCTGGCTGTTGGCGTTGGGGGACGGTCGGCGGTGCGGTCAGCGGTACCTGGGCGATACTGCATCTCGTGCGTCATGCGTTCCGACCTGGTGAACCACGACCGGCGGTTTCTCGGTTTCGGCGGGGTCAACCCGGATGGCGCGCACTGGCGGATCAGCCAGGACCAGGCGATCGACGCGATCGAAGCCGGGCGGTGGAGCTTTTACCTCGAAGTCGGCGGGTGCGAGCTTCCGGTCATCGTCGCGGTCAGCAAGTACGGCAGCAAATACTTAAAGGGCGCGGGCGATGGGCTCCAACCCGAGACGCTGCTCGCGCTGCCGGAGGCCGCGCGCAGCTGATCAGCGATCGAACCAGGGCCATTCGGCGCCGCCGGCATGGGTGACCGCGCCCTTGTTGGCCTGGCCGACCTGCGCGGCGTATTTGGCGAGCAGACCCGCTCGATGGCGCGGCGGCGCGGGTCTCCATTGGGCGCGGCGGCGCGCCAGCTCGTCGTCGGGCAGCAGCACATCCATGCGCCGCGCCGTGCAGTCAATGCGCACCCTATCGCCATCGCGCACCAAGGCCAGCGGCCCGCCGACCGCCGCCTCCGGCGCGACATAGCCGACGCAGATGCCGCGCGTCGCACCCGAAAAGCGGCCGTCGGTAACGAGCGCCACCGCCTCGCCCATCTTCTGGCCGTAGATCAGCGCGGTGACGCCGAGCATCTCCTGCATGCCGGGCCCGCCGACCGGGCCCTCGTTGCGGATGATCAGCACATCGCCGGCGCGGTAGTTGCGCGCCTCGACCGCGCGGGCGCAGTCCTGCTCACTCTCAAAGACGCGTGCCGGGCCTTCGTGCACCAGCGTCTTCAACCCGGCCACCTTGATCAGCGCACCATCGGGACAGAGATTGCCCTTGAGCACCGCGACCCCGCCATCGGGTGCGATGGCTTTACCGTGCTCGCGCACCACCGCGCCATCGGGGGACGCGGCGGAGCCATAGACTTGCGCCAAGGTTTCACCGCTCACCGTGAGACATGCCCCGTCGATCGCGCCCTGCTCGATCAGCGCGCGGATGATGACGGCGGTGCCGCCCACTTCGTGGACATCCTTCGCCGTGAAGCGGCCGCCGGGGCGCAGATCGGCGATCAGCGGGGTGCGCGCGAAGACTTCCGCCACATTGTCCATGTCGAAGCCGATGCCCGCCTCATGGGCGATCGCCGGGATGTGCAGCGCGGCGTTGGTCGAGCCGCCAGTCGCGGCGACGATCGCGCAGGCGTTTTCCAGCGCCTTCTTGGTGACGATGTCGCGCGGACGCGGGCCGTTGCCCAATACCGCCGCCATCACCACCGCGCCGGCGCGACGCGCATGGCCGGCGCGCTCGCTGTAGACGCCGGGAATCATCGATACGTTGGGCATACTGAGGCCGAGCGCTTCCGACACCATGCCCATCGTGTTGGCGGTGAACTGGCCGGCGCAGGCGCCAACCGACGGCAGACACGCGCGCTCGAGCTTGGCGAGCGTCGCCTCCTCCATCTCGCCGGTCAGCACCGCGCCGACCGCCTCGTAGGAATCGAGGATCGTCACGTCCTTGCCGTCGAAACGACCGGGCAGCGCGGCGCCGCCATAGATGAAGACCGACGGCACGTTGCAGCGCACCATGCCCATCATCACGCCGGGCAGCGTCTTGTCGCAGCCACCAAAGCCGACGAGCCCGTCATAGGCTAGGCCGTGCACCACCGCCTCGATCGAATCGGCGATCAGCTCGCGCGAGACCAGCGAGAACTTCATGCCCTCATGGTTCATGCTGATCCCATCCGAGACCGAGATCGTCGTGAACTCGCGCGGCGTGCCGCCAGCCTCGGCGATGCCCTCCTTGGCGGCATCGACCTGAAAGCCGTGCGTCATGTTGCACGGCGTCTGCTCGCCCTTCATCGAGACGACGCCGATCATCGGCTTGGCGATCGCCGCGTCGTCCAGCCCCATCGCGCGCATGAAGGCGCGGTGGGGGGTGCGGTGCAGCCCCTCGCGGGTGATGTCGGAGCGGAGCGCTTTCATGGCCTGCGGACGCGGCGGCCGGTCAGATCAGCGGCAGGGATTTGCCGCGCATCGGAAACGCGCCGTCCAGCCGGAAATTCGGCAACGGCCCGGCCTCCGATTTGAAAACAGCCGTGGTACCGGTGCGAATGTCGATCTTCTCGATCGGGACATGCCCCGAACCGGCCAGCATGGTCAGCTCGAAAATG
>JASHUW010000399.1 GCA_030039815.1 Alphaproteobacteria bacterium | reverse complement strand
CGCTGTCGCGCGTCCTGGACCGTGCCGCTCAGCACGACCACGCCATTTTCGACGGACGCCGCGATCGCCTCGGGACGAATCCACGGCTGCTTTTCGAGCTCCGCCAACAGGTGGCTGCGAATGGCCGTGTCGTCGAGCGGGGGCGCCGCCTCTTTCGGCGTCGCCACCAGGAATGCATGCAGCAGATCGACCTGGCTGATAATGCCGAGCACGGCATCTCCGCTGACGACGGGAAGGCGTTTCACGTGATGGCGCACCATCAGCTCCACGGCATCGCTCAACGCGGCATCGGGGGAAATGACAATCACCTCGCGGGTCATGACCTCCTCAACGATCCGCGCATGCGCGTGGACGTACTCATCGGCGAGGCGTCCGGCATCGGCGAAAAACTCCGCAATCGCCGTGTGGCGGCGCGTGGTTTCGGTTTCTGCGCGGCGCAGGAAGTCGCCTTGGGTGATCATGCCGACAAGCCTACCGCGGTCGAGCACGGGAAAACCAGTGACCCCGTAACGCAACATCAGCTCCGCCGCTTTCCGCACGGTGTCCCGGGGGCCGACGGAAAGCACGCCGCGCGACATCACATCTGATACTTTCATTGCCGTACTCCGGAGCAGCCGAGCGAACGATCCCGCAAAAGCGGCTCCACCAGCATTGACTTGGATCAGTGGAGAGGAGTGGGCACCCGACTATTGATCTGACGAAGCTGATGACCCACCATCTCACGCCTGATCGCATTCCCGACCCCACGAGACCTTCGGGCATGCCGCAAAAACGCAAGCTTTGAAGGTCATCATCGACGTTTGCGGAAGCGCTGGCGTTTACCGCTCCGAACGGAGCGAGGGCAGGTCGATGCGAGAACCGATTCTTGTCGTCAACGCCGGATCATCAAGCATCAAGTTTTCGGTCTTTGAAACCGGGGGCGACCGCTCGCTCATCGCCGGAGCGCACGGCCAGGTCGAAGGTATCGGCACCTCGGCGCGATTCGAAGCGGCGGATGCGCGTGGACTCAAACTCGACGCGCCGCCGGTGCGGGGTAACGACCACCACGCGGCGATCGCCGCGATCCACGACTGGTTCGCCCATCACACGGGGGGCGAAAGCGGTTTCGCCGGTATCGGTCACCGTGTCGTGCACGGCGGCGCCGAATTTTCCGAGCCGGTGCTGATCGACGAATGCGTGATCGGCTTATTGCAGTCACTGATCCCGCTCGCGCCGCTGCATCAGCCGCACCACATCGCCGCGATCCGGGCTGTCGCGGCCGCGGCGCCCGGGGTGCCGCAGGTCGCTTGTTTCGACACCGCCTTTCATCATTCGCAGCCGGCCGTCGCGCAGCAATTTGCCCTGCCGCGCGCGCTGACCGCCAAGGGCGTACGCCGCTACGGTTTTCACGGCATTTCCTACGAGTACATCGTCTCGGCGCTGGCATCGACAGCGCCCCAGGCGGCGCAGCGCCGTCTGGTGGTCGCGCATCTCGGTAACGGCGCGAGCCTGTGCGCGATCAAAGATGGCCGCAGCCTTGCAACGACAATGGGGTTTACGCCGGTCGACGGCCTGGTGATGGGAACCCGCACCGGGCTGCTCGACCCCGGCGTGATCCCCTATCTGGTGCGCCATGAAGGGATGAGCATCGAGGCGGTTGAGGCGCTGATTTGGGAGCAGTCCGGCCTGCTCGGGGTCTCCGGCGTGTCGAGCGACATGCGCGAGTTGCTGGCGAGCGATCGCCCGGCGTCCAAGGAGGCCATCGATCTCTTCGTCTACCGCATCGGCCGGGAACTCGGCTCGATGGTCGCGGCGCTCGGCGGCCTCGATGCGTTGGTTTTCACCGGCGGAATCGGCGAGCATGCCGCGCCGATCCGCGCCCGTATCTGCGACGATGCGCGCTGGCTCGGCATCGTCCTCGACCCGAAGGCCAACGAGACCGGAGGGCCGTGCATCTCTCTAGCCGGCGCGGGCGCCTCGGCCTGGGTGATCCGAACCGACGAGAACTTGATGGTGGCGCGTCAAACGCGCCGGCTGCTGGATCAGCGGAGAGCCTCATCATGAAAGCACGGGAAATCATGACCACTGATGTCGTGTCGGTCGGCCCGGAGACATCGCTGCGCGTGGTCGCGAAGCTCCTCGCCGCGCACGGGATCAGCGCCGTTCCGGTCGTCGATACCGCCGGCGCGCCGATCGGAATGATCAGCGAGGGCGACTTGATCGGCCGGAACGACAGCGACCGACGGCTGCGTCGCGACTGGTGGCTAACGCTTCTCGCCGAGGGCGAGGAGCTGCACCCGGATTTCCTCGCGAGCCTGCGGGAGCCCGAGCAGGCAGCTCGAAACGTCATGGCGAGCCCGGTTGTCACCGTGGGCGAGGACACGGAGATTTCGGAAATCGCCAAGTTGTTGGTTTCGCATCAAATCAAGCGGGTTCCGGTGATCCGCGCCGGCCGCGTCGTCGGGATTGTCAGCAGAGCGGACCTTGTCCGGGCGATGACGGCGCAAGAAGCCGCGACCGCGTCGGCCCCACCACGACAAGGAGGGCTGTTCGCCGAGGCGATAACCAGCATCGAGGATCGCTTCCGCCACCTGCACGGCCGCAATCACACGCGAGGCGCCATCGCCCAACCGCCGCCCGTCGCGGCCGACGAGGCCCGGCTTAATATCGGCGACTTTCGTTCCTTGGTCGCCGATTTCGAGCAGCAGAAATCGGAGCACAAACACGCCGACCAAGAAGCCCTGATCGAGCAGCGCCGACACCGCATCGCCGAGCTGATCGACCAGCACATCTCGGATCCGCGCTGGCGTCAACTTGTGCACCAGGCGCACGACGCCGCGGCGAAGGGCGAGCGGGAATTCATGCTGCTCCGCTTTCCCAGCGGCCTCTGTAGCGACGGCGGCCGGGCGATCAATTCGGAGCAGACCGGCTGGCCGCAAACGCTGCGGGGCGAAGCCGCCGAGATGTTTCTGCGGTGGGAACAAGACCTGAAACCGCAAGGCTTTCCGATCACCGCCCGGGTCCTCGATTTCCCCGGCGGGATGCCGGGCGATGTCGGGCTGTTTCTGGACTGGGGCGTGTGAGCGTTGCCCGGCTTCGCGTCATTGATGGGGTAGAACGATGCCGCTTCAAGCCTTTCTCAGCCGGACGCACATCGCCTATTTCACGATGGAGATCGCGATCCGGCCGGAAATCCACAGCTACTCCGGCGGTCTTGGCATCCTCGCCGGCGATACCGCGCGATCATGCGCCGATCTGGACTTGCCGATCGTCTTCGTCAGCCTCGTCAGCCGCGCCGGTTACTTCCGCCAGGAGATCGACGCGGACGGGCGACAGGCGGAGGTGCCCGACTGGTGGGAGGTCGACCGCTGGTGCAGCCCGCTCAACGCCATGATCGCGGTCGAGATCGAGGGCAGGCAGGTCTGGGTGCGGCCCTGGCTCTATCTGCAAACCGGAATCCGGGGAAACCAGATTCCGATCTTGCTGCTCGACACCGATCTCGATCAGAACAGCAAAGAGGATCGCGCGCTCACCGATTACCTTTATGGCGGCGACGATACCTATCGGTTGAAGCAGGAGATCATCCTTGGGATCGGCGGGGTTCGGCTGTTGCGCGCGCTGGGCTTCGACATCCACACCCATCACTTGAACGAAGGCCACGCGGCTTTTCTGACTCTCGAATTACTCAATCGCTACCGTGTGGCGCCCGAAGATCTCGCGCCGGGCGAAGAGCTCTACGACATCCCCGAGGTCCGCTCGCAGTGTGTTTTCACATCGCACACACCGGTCGAGGCCGGGCATGACCGCTTTGCCTACGACCTTGTCGAGCGGTCGCTTCCCGCCTTTGTCGATCCGCCGACTCTGAAAAAACTTGCCGGCGCCGACAGCCTCAACATGACGCGGTTAGCCTTGAACCTGTCGGACTACGTCAATGGCGTTGCCGAGCGTCACGCGGAAACGACAGAGCGCATGTTTCCCGGCTATCGCATTCATGCCGTTACCAATGGCGTGCATCTCGGTACCTGGGCGCATCCGGAATTCGCCGCGCTCTATGACGCGCAATTTCCGCATTGGCGGCACGAGCCCGAGGTGCTGGTCCGCGCCTTGCAGCTGCCGGAAGACGCCATCGCCGAATGCCATCTCGCCGCCAAGGCCGATCTCGTCCAATTGGTACAGGCCGCGACCGGTGCCGCGCTCGATCCCGAGGCGATGACCGTGTGCTTCGCACGCCGGATGACCGGCTACAAGCGCCCGCTTCTGCTGTTCGATGAGCTCGACCGGCTGAAAGCCATCGCCGGGAAATATCCGATGCAGGTGGTCATCGCGGGCAAGGCTCATCCGCGGGATGATGAAGGCAAGGAAGCCATCCGCCGCCTTTACGCGTTGGCGGCCGAATTGCGCGGACAGATCACCTGCGTGTTCTTGCCGGGGTACGACATGGCGCTCGCCGCAACCTTGGTCGCGGGCGCGGACGTTTGGCTCAACACCCCGCTGCCGCCGCTGGAAGCATCGGGCACCAGCGGCATGAAAGCCGCACTCAACGGCGTCTTGAACTGCAGCGTCCTCGACGGCTGGTGGATCGAGGCGTGCATTGACGGCGTTACCGGCTGGTCGATCGGCGACAGCCCGGGCGATGCGGCGGCGGACGGACAGGCCACCTCCGAATTGTATGACAAGCTCGAGTTCACGATCCTCCCGCTGTTCTACACTGACCGGGCCGCCTGGCGCGCGATGATGAAGCAGTCGATCGCCAATGTTGCCTCCTATTTCAACACGCACCGTATGATGCGCCGCTACGCGACCGAGGCTTACCTGCGCTAACTCCGAAAGGAGACCACAATCGACCAGCGCGATACCGGGCCGCACCCCCAAGCCGTCCGCCTGCTCGCGCTCCTTCCAGGCGCCGCGCGCCATAACTTGTGATTTAGGCGCCAGCGCATTGTCCGGAGTCGCGGCACGCCGGCTATTGGGGATATAAAAATCGGCGTGGTTGCCGCCAGCCATTGGGGGTGGAGTGGCCCAGTCATATCGCGTCGCGGGTCTTTCGGTGCGCAGCGACATCGGGTTGCCGGGGCTGATCGTCGGCGACATCGATGACCCGCGCCCCGACGTGACGATACGCCACGCGCCGGTCGCCCTGCAGCTCGGCGACCCGACGGTTTCGGGGCCGACCTGGCAGATGACCGGCGACCGCTTTCTGCTGCGCATCCCCGAGATCGCCCGCTTCCTGCTGAGCGGCGGCCGCGACATCGCGTTTGAAATGGAAAACGGGCGCGCGGCCGAAGACGCCGCGCCGTTTCTGATGGGCACGGTGTTCGGCATCCTGCTGCATCAGCACCGGCGCATCGTGCTGCACGCGAGCGCGGTTTGCGTCGGCGGCAAGGCGGTGCTGTTTTGCGGGCCTGCCGGCGCCGGCAAGTCGACGCTCGCCGCAGGCTTGATGCAGCGCGGCTACCCATCGGTCGCCGACGATCTGTGCGGCGTCGA
>JASHUW010000398.1 GCA_030039815.1 Alphaproteobacteria bacterium | reverse complement strand
GGCTTTCCATGGGACCGCAGCGAAGAGGGGCTCGCGGCCTGGCGGCGCGGCATGGAGGTGCTGGCGCGACAGTCCAATGTCTGGGTCAAGGTCTCGGAATTCGGGCTGAAGGACCGCGCCTGGGATTACGATGACAACCAGCGCGTCGTGCGTGATGCAATCACGATTTTCGGCATCGAGCGTGCGGTGTTCGCGACGAATTTCCCGGTGGCGAGCCTGCGGATCGGCTATGACGCGCTGGTGCGGGCAATGAGCCGCATGCTGGCCGACCGTTCGGCGGAAGACCGCGACCGGTTCTTCTGGAAAAACGCGGCCGAATTCTATCGGTTGCGAATCGCTTGAGCGACCGGCCTGGCACAACCCGTTGTGCCGGTTTCCGAGCTGCGGCCGAAGTTATTGTAACTTCACGGGTTTCGTAGCCCGACGCCGAGGGCAACCTGAGAGCGCTGGCGCGCCTGTAGAGTTGACGGGTTTTCAGCAGCCCTTGAGGGATTGCCCGTTGGCCTCGCAGCTGGTGGTCGTTGTCGACAACAGCGCCACCAACCTTAGAATTCTCGCCCGGCTTGCCGCGTCGCTGGGCGAGGCGGTTGCCGTGCAGGCCTTCGCCGATCCAGCCGCGGCATTATCGGCATGCGCCGACCAGCGCCCTGACCTCGTCGTCGCGTCGGCCGCGATGGCGCAACTCGACGCCGCGGCCTTTGTCGCCCGGCTGCACGACGAGGCGGGATGCGCCGAGGTGCCGGTCGTCGTCGTGGCCAGCTTTGACGATCGCGCGGCGATCGACCGTGCGCTCGACGCCGGTGCGGCCGATCATCTGATCAGCCCGGTCGATCATCGCGAATTTCGCACGAGGGCACAGAACCTGCTGGCGCTGAACCGTTATGCGCGGACGGCGCGCGAAGAAACGGCGCCACACGGTGCCAACGGGCTCTCGCGCGCCCATGAGCGGCTGCTGCGCGTCATCGACGCGGTGCCGGCGCTGGTCTGCGCGACCGACGGCGATGGCCGCTACATCTTCTGCAACCACCGCTTTGCATCGTTTGTCGGGCTGCGCCCGGGTCGATTGATCGGCCGACGGCCGCTCGAAGCGCATGACGACGCGCTCGGTCGGCGTCTCGCCGACCAGGACGCGCGTCTCTTGGCGGGCGAAATCCTGCCGCCGTCCTTCGAGGAGGAACTCGTCGACCGCGACGGCAATTTCTGCGACCTGCTGACGACGAAATCGGTCTACCGCGACGGTGACGGGGCCATGGTCGTCACCGTCTGTCTCGACATCACCGCGCGCAAGCGGGCAGAGATGGACCTGATCGCAATCAAGGAGCACGCCGAGGTCGCCAACCGCAGCAAGACCGAATTCCTCGCCAATATGAGCCACGAGCTGCGCACGCCGCTCAACGCCATCATCGGCTTTTCACAGGTCATGGCCGGCGAGATGCTGGGGCCGATCGCGACGACGCGCTATGTCGGCTATGCGCGCGATATCCTGACGAGCGCCGAGCACCTGCTCGGCATCATCAACGACATCCTGGATGTCTCGAAGCTCGAATCCGGCAAGCTCGATCTCGTCGAGGAGCTGATCGATTTGCCCAAGGCCATCGCCGACTTGATCGTGCTGGTCGATGGCAAGGCGAAAGCCGCGGAGATCAAGCTGCTCGCGCGGCAGGAAGGTGAGCTGCCGCTGCTCAAGGGCGATCTGCGCAAGGTGAAGCAGATCGTCCTCAATCTCGTGAGCAACGCGATCAAGTTCAGCCGTCCGGGCGGCGAGGTCGAAATCGTTCTGAAGGATGAGGACGGCGTAGTGATGATCGCGGTTGTCGACCGTGGTATCGGCATGGACCCGCACGAGGTCGAGCTGGCGATGACCCGCTTCGGCATGGTCGCGGGCGCGTGGACCCGCGACCATGCCGGCACCGGGCTCGGGCTGCCGCTGGCGATCGGGCTTGCCGAATTGCATGGCGCTAGCCTGACGATCGACAGCACCAAAGGGGCCGGCACAATCGTCACGGTCGCTTTCCCGGCCGAGCGTTCCTACCCGACGCAAAGCGAAACGGAGGCGGCCCGCTCGGCCGGCTAGATGAAGTCACCTTTCGTAAAGAGGAGTCGGCAATGCCGCGCAGCTCCCTAGGCTCCTTGGGGTCGGAGGCCGCGAGGATCGGCTCGATCGGCCCCTCGCTGTTCCGCGCTCGCGCGGAACGGGCTGCGCCGCAGCCGACTGTGCCGACGGCGACGGCGGAGCCGCAGCAACGGCCGACGCCTGCGCATGTGGCGCGCTTGGCCGCCGCCGGGCTGGGGCTGGCCGGCGTCCTGCCGCCGCTCGCCTTTACCGCGCGGCCCGGCGAGCTCGGCGTTGTGTTCGGGGTGCCCGTTTCGATCGCGCTGACGGCGCTGCTGATCCTCACGCCGGCGCTCGTCGGGCTGGTCACCGCGGTGTTCGGGCTGGAGCGGATACGCGAGAGTTTTCGCGCACGCGGCGACAAGGAACACGAGGGGGCGGTGCTGCGGGTGTTCGTCGCGGCCGCGGCGGTCGTCTACGGCTTTGTTCTTGCCGGGTACGGGGAGATGGCCGATGCATGCCGCATCGTCGCCGCGCTGGGGCTCGCCGGCGCCTGGATATTCCTGTTGCTGGCGATCCTCGATCCGTTCGCGTCGCCGCTGCGCCATTACGCCGGGACGATCTATGACGCGGCGTTGCTGTCGCTGTTTCTGCATGTCGGCGCGGTGCTGACCGCGCCGTGGTTTCCCCTGTTCCTGCTCGGCGCGTTCTATGCCGGGTTCCGCTTCGGCCCTACGGCGCTGGGCGTGGCGGCGGTGGCCAATATTATCGGCTTCGCGACGGTGGTCTTGACGACGGCGTTCTGGCAGCAGCAGGTGCTGCTGGCCTTGGGCCTCTTGGCCGCACTGGTCGTACTGCCGGCCTATGTCGGCAGCATGGTGCGCGAGGTCGCCCAGTCGCGTGCCGCCGCGGCGGCGGCGCAGGCGGCGCGCACCCGGTTCCTGATGGTCATCAGCCAGGCGCTGCGCGCGCCGCTCGACGCGATCATCGGCGCCGACGAACCGGCGGGGCGCGAAGCCGAGCCGCCGGCAATGCGGCCGTCGGCGCGGGCGCTGCTGTCGCAGGTCAGCAACATCCTCGACTTCTCGGCGATCGAGGCAGGTGCCTTCGTGCCCGAGGTCGAGGCGTTCGACTTGCACCGTGTGATCAACGAGACGCTCGCGGAGCGCCGCACCGAAGCCGGATCGCGCGGGTCGCGTCTGCGTGTCCATGTCGATCCGGGCCTGCCCTACCGGCTGCGCGGCTGGCCGCAGCAGCTGGGACAGATCATCGACTACCTCGTCGCGCGGGCGATCGAGGTGACGGAGAGCGGCGCGGTGCGTGTCGCGATCGACGCGACCGGTCGCAGCGGCGACACGCTCGGTCTGCGCATCGCGGTGCACGACGAGGGTGCGCCGATCACGCCAGGCGACGCCGAGGCGTTGCTGAACCCGTTTTCCGGCCCCGCGGCGCGCGAGACGGCAAGCGCGCACGCCGCCTTCGGGCTGGCGGTCGTGAAGCGGCTCGTCGAGCTCATGGGCGGCCGCATCGCGATCAAAAGCCGTGGGGCGAAGGGCGGCTCGTTTGTCATCACCGTGCCGCTCACCGTCGACGAGCCCGAAATCGACAGCGAGCTCAATCTCGGCCATTGCCTGGTGTTGATCGCGACCGAGGACAGCCAGTTCGCCAGCGACCTCGCCGAGCCGCTCAATGCCTGGCATGGCGACCCGCGCTGGATCGAGGGGTTCGGCGGGACGCTCGGCTTCGACCACCGCGATTCCGGTGCGTGCAGCGTGCTGATCGTCGATGGGCGCAGCCACATGCTGGCGGCGTTGAGCTTCGCGCATCGCGCGGTCAGCGGCGCGTCGGCGCCGTCCTTTGTGCTGGTCGTTGCCGAGACCGCGCAAATCGACGGGCTCCTGGAACTGACCGACGGCGAGCTCGACGGTGTGCTTGCCGCGCCGCTCGATTATCAGCATCTGGCCAACGCGCTGCATTCCCTGCCGCTGTGGCCCAGCGCGTCGCCGCGTCCGGTGATGGTGCCCGAAACGAGCGATCCGATAGACGAGCCCGAACCGCCGCCGATCCCGGCGCTGGAGATGGAGCCGGAACACGAGCCGGCGCCGCAGGTGACGCCGATTTCAGCGCACCCGCGTTTCGGTGCGGAGACCCAGTTGGTCGATCCCCGCGCGATCGCGGCGCTGCGCGGCCTGGGGGGCGGCGACGAGTTCCTCGCTGAGATCATCGACAGCTTCCGCGGCGAGACCAAGGAGATCATGAACCGGATCGTCCGCGCCGCCGCGGCCGCGGACGCCGGCAATTTCGCGCGCGGGCTGCACGCGCTGCGTAGTTGCGCCGGCAATCTCGGGGGCATGCGGCTCTGCGAGCTGCTGCTCGCGATGCGCGACATCAGCCAGCGCGAGCTGCGCGAGCAGGGCAGCGCGGTGGTACAGAAGCTCGGCGACGAGCTGGCGCGGCTCGACGCGGCGCTGGTCGAGTTCCTGCCGGATCGCGGCGGCGTCACCGCGCGCCGTGGTGCTTAGCCGCCGAGCGCTCCCCTGAGCGCCTGCCACAGCGCCAGCTTCTCGGCGAAGCTGCGGCTGGCATGGGCCGGGCTGGTCGACGGTAGCTGCAGATAGGTCAGGTCTGGTCTGCGGGTGAAATGCCGATCGTAGAGCCGGTGCGCGGTGTCGCCGTTGAACGCGACCGTGCGGATGCCGGGGTTGGCGTCGAGCAGCTCGTGGATCGTGTTCGGCACTTCGCGCTTGATCTCGGTGTCGAGGCTGGCGCGGCGCTCGGCCACGGCGCAGACATCCCATAGCGCGATGCGGCGGGCGATCACGAATGCGAGCCGCTCTTCATAAACCTCGGAGGGCGCCGCGCCGAACAGGGCGTGGACGATCGGCCAGAACAGATTGCGCGGATGGGCGTAATATCTGACCTGCCGCAGGGATTCCTCGCCTGGCAGCGTGCCCAGCACCAGGACGCGCGGGTCGGCGCCAATGATCGGCGGAAAGCTGCGTTTGGCGACGGCGAGAGGGGGCGCGGTCAGTCGACGTAGCGCCCGAGGCGCACCGCGGTCTGGCCCCGGATCAGCCGGCGCGACGGCATGATCAGCACGCAGTTGTCGTAGGGGGTGCGGACCTCGCGGTCGCCGTCATGGCCGATCACGGTGCCCTGCTTGGGAATGACCTCGAGGCCGACATAGGGCTGGACGAACTCGAAGCGGTTGCCGGTGATGGTCACCGCCTGGGTGACCTCGATCACCACCTGCTTCGGCGCCGCATCGAAATCGGGGCCACCGAGCGCGGCGACATCGTCGCGCGTCACCACGCCGAGCGCGATCAGGAAGCGCAGCGTGACATCCATCGCGACCTCGGCGGCGCGCTTTTCCCAGTGCTGGCCGGCTTCGATGAGCAGCGCTGTCTTGGGTGAGGCGGGGTCGCCGAAGCCGCCATAATCGCGTATCCGCGGCCCAGCCGCGTGGCCGGCGTCGCACATGATGATCTCGGGAATGCCGACCTGTCGCGCCAGCGCGCGCGACTTGTCGAGCAGCCCCGCGAGCATTAACGGCGCCGTCGCGTACTGCATCGAATGCAGGTCGAGCAGATAGTCGGCGGCGTCGACGACCGGCCGCATCGTGCGGGCGCGCTGCAGCTCGGCCGAGTTGCGCGGGCCGTCGAGCGTCGCCGGCGACCACAGCCGGTTGAAGTCCTCGTCGATGTAGCGCGAAGCGATCGGGTAACGCGGGTCGAATTCGAGAAACGCCCCAACATTGTTGAAGGCGAGCGTCAGTCTTCCGCGCCGCGGCCGGATATTGGCGCGGAACAGCCTGTCGATCGTGATCGCACCGCAAATCTCGTTGCCGTGGGTGAGGCCGAATACCGCGACATGCGGTCCTGGCTCGCGGGCGGTGAAGGTCGTGACGTAGTCGATCCCGGTATTGCCGGCGCGATAGGCGGAGATATCCGGAGGGACGAGCTCGACATTATACCTGAGGTCGGACACGGCGTGCCTCTAGCTCACCGAGACCCGGTCGATCAGGCGCTGAAGAAACGCTTCGCAGCGCGCCATCTGCTCGAGTGCGACGAACTCGTCGGGCTTGTGCGCCTGGTCGATCGAGCCGGGGCCGCAGATGATCGTCGGGATGCCGGCCTCCTGGAACAGTCCGCCTTCGGTCGCGAAGCTGACCTTGGCGGTGCCGTTGCTGCCCGACAGCGCGGCGGCGAGCTGGGTCGCCTCGTGATCGATTGGGGTCGAGAGCCCGGGGGCGGCGGTCAGTTCCTCGATGAGGATGCGCGTTTCCGGACGCACCGCGTGCATCTCCGGCAACAGATGTTTGGCGGCAAATTCTTTCAACTCGGCGACGACCGCGCCGACGTCGTCACCCGGCAGCTGCCGCATCTCAAAGTCGAAGGTGCATTCGCGCGGCACGATGTTGAGTGCCGTCCCGCCCTGGATCAGCCCGGTGTGCACCGACGAATAGGGCGGCTGGAAATCCGGGTCGAACGGCCCGTGATCGCGCTTGCGGCGCGCGATCTCCTTCAGCTTGGCGACAAGTTCCGCCGCGACCTCGACGGCGTTGACCCCTTGGTGCGTCAACGACGAGTGGGCCTCGTGGCCGTGCACGGTACAGCGGAACGAATGCTTGCCCTTGTGCCCGACCCCGACCTGCATGACGGTCGGCTCGCCGATAATGGCGAGGCGCGGCTTGTTCGGCCGGTCCTTGAGCACGCTGATCAGCGTGCGCACGCCGACGCAACCGACCTCCTCGTCATACGAGAAGCACAAATGGATCGGCTCGCGCAGTTTTCGCCGGGTGAGCTCCGGGACGAGCGAGAGCACCGTCGCGATGAACCCCTTCATGTCGGCGCTGCCGCGACCGTAGAGCCGGTCGTCCTGCTCGACGATCTTGAACGGGTCGGTGTGCCAGGCCTGGTCGTCGACCGGCACCACGTCGGTATGGCCCGACAGCATGATCCCGCTCTGATCGTCACGGCCGATCGTCGCGTAGAGATTGGCCTTCTGGCCGCCGGCGTCGAACACCAGTTCGCTCTTGATGCCGTAGCCGTCGAGATAGTCCCGGGCGAAATCGATCAGCGCCAAATTCGAGTTTCGGCTCGTCGTGTCGAATGCCACGAGCCGTTTCGTCATCTCGATCTTATCAATCACCGCGCGGGCCAATCGGCCCTCCGTTCGTCCGAAAAACAGCCGCGCAAAATAGGCTGCAATCGTGCCGGAACGCCAGCGCCTTGCCACGGCATGTTTTCTGCGAGAGCGAGGTCGTTTGGCTTGCCTCTTTTCTCGGCAGCGGGCTTATGCGATGGAACAACAGGCGCAATGAACGAGCGCGGCGGAATGAACGATTTTGATCGCGGCTACGAGATTCCCGGCGTGTTGTGGCGCTGCGATCCGGCCGGCGATGCACTGCCCCTGGTGCTCGACTCGCCGCACAGCGGCTCGGCATATCCCGAGGATTTCTCGTTCTGCTGCCCGCTGCCGATACTGCGCCGGGCCGAGGACGCATTCGTCGACGAATTGTTCGGAGCCGCACCCGAATACGGGGCGACGCTGATCGGCGCGGTCTTTCCGCGCAGCTATCTCGACGTCAATCGCGCCGCCGACGATCTCGATCCGGGGCTGCTGGCCGCTGCCTGGCCGGACCATATGCCGCTGCGGCCGGTCACCCGGGTCGGGCTGGTGCGACGTTATGCGCAACCGGGCATCCCGATCTATGACCGCAAGCTGCACCCGAGCGACGTGCTGGCGCGCATCGAGCGCTACCACACGCCCTACCACCGCGCGCTCGACGAGGCCTGCGACCGCCTGCACGGCGAATTCGGTGCGGTATGGCACATCAACTGCCATTCGATGCCGTCGACCGGCAGCCGCAAGCTCGGGCGCAAGGGCGAGCACGGCGATTTCGTGCTGGGCGACCGCGACGGCACCACCTGCGACGGCGAGTTCACCGATTTCGTCGCCCGCGCGCTGCGCGGCATGGGCTATGAGGTGCACGTCAACGACGGTTACAAGGGCGTCGAGATCGTGCGCCGTCAGGGCCGCCCCGCCGAGCGCCGGCATTCGCTGCAGATTGAGATCGATCGCGCGCTCTACATGGATCAGCGGACGCTCGAAAAGAATGGTGGGTTCGACCAGCTGAAAGCCGACCTGGCGCGGCTGGTCGAGGCGCTGAGAGACTTCGTCGCGGCACGGGTCTGAGGCCGGGGCCCGGGTCCGCCCCGGATACCGGTCTTCGCCGGGATGACGAAGGAATGCTAAGGTTGGCCGAATATTAGCGTTCGACTGGGTGCCCCAAATGGAACTCCGCATTCGCCAGTTGCATCCGCTCTTTGTCGGCGAGGTGTCGGGCGTCGATGCCGGGCGGCCGCTCGATGCCGCGACGATCGCCGCGCTCAACGCGGCGATCGACCGCTACGCGGTGCTGGTGCTGCGCGACCAGGACCTCGATGATGAGCGGCAGATGGCATTCGCGGGCCATTTCGGCGAGCTGGAATTGCCGCGCAGCGGCGTCGCCGACGTCAAGCGGCGCCTGCCCGCCGCCGTCGCCGACATCTCCAACCTCGACGCCGACAGCAGGCTGCGCGGCCGCGACGATCCGCGTCGCTTCGACCAGCTCGGCAACCGGCTGTGGCACACCGACGGCTCGTTCCGCCGCGTGCCGGCCGCGCTGTCGATGCTCTACGCGCATCGCGTGCCGGGGCCGAGCCCCAAGGGCAACGGCGAGACCGAGTTCGCCGATATGCGCGCCGCCTACGACGCGCTCTCGGCGCAGCAGAAGGAGGACATCGCCGACCTGGTGGCGCTGCACGACATCGCCTGGTCGCGCGGCCAGCTCGGCTTCAGCGACCTGCTGTTCGGCGAGAAGCAGGTGCTGCCGCCGGTGCCGCAGCGCCTGGTGCGCACGCATCCCGGCTCGAAGCGCCAGGTGCTCTACGTCGCTGCGCACGCCTCCGAGATCGT
>JASHUW010000397.1 GCA_030039815.1 Alphaproteobacteria bacterium | reverse complement strand
TTCGTCACCTGCGGTTCCTCGCAATGACGGCGAAATCGAGTCGCGATGTCGTGATAGCGCCGCGGCGTGGATCATGCGATACCGCGTCATCGGGGAGGACGCTTTAGGGAAATGCACCGCTATATCGTCAGCCGCATCCTCTTGGTGATCCCGACGCTGCTCGGCGCGGCGGCGCTGGTCTTTGTGTTGATGCGGCTCATTCCCGGCGACATCTGCCTGGTGCGGCTCGGCTCGGGCGGCACCACGTTCAGCGCCCAGGCGCTCGCGCAATGCCACGCCGAGATCGGCATCGACAAGCCGTGGATCGTGCAGTTCGGCCAATTCATCTGGGGCTTGGCGCGTGGCGATTTTGGCGTCTCGATGTGGTCGGGAAAACCGGTCGTCGACGAGATCGCGACACGCTTCCCGGTGTCGCTCGAGGTCGCCGTGATCGCGACCATCATCGCCATCTCGATCGCGATCCCGCTCGGCACGATCTCGGCCTTGAAGCAGAACACCTGGATCGACCTCGTGGTGCGCACCTTCTCGATCGCCGGCATCGCGACGCCGGCCTTCTGGCTCGGCATCATGTCGATCCTTCTGGTGCTCGACCTGACCCAGGCGATCAGCGGCCATCCCTGGATGCCGTCGATCGATTACGTGCCGCTGTGGAAGGACCCGATCCGCAACCTGTCGATCGTGATGCTGCCGGCGATCACCGTCGGCTACCGCTATGCCGCGGTGTCGATGCGGATGACCCGCTCGGCGATGCTCGAAGTGCTGCGCGAGGACTACATCCGCACCGCGCGCGCCAAGGGCCTCGTCGAAAAGATCATCATCAACCGCCACGCGCTGAAGAACGCGCTCCTGCCGGTGGTGACCGTGATCGGGCTCGAATTCGCCTTCCTGATCGGCGGCCTCGTCGTCACCGAGCAGGTGTTCAACCTCAACGGCATCGGTCGGCTGATGGTGCTGTCGGTGCAGAACCAGGATTACACGCTGACCCAGGCGCTGGTCATGCTGGTGGTGACCATCGCCGTTCTGTGCAACCTCGTGGTCGACCTCATCTACGCCTGGCTCGACCCGCGCATCAGCCTCCGATAGGGCCCCCAGGGAATTAGACGGAATGAGACCAGCATGACCTATGCCGCGCCGACCCCGACCGGCCCCGCCACCCTCGCCGACGGCACCTATATCGCGCCGCGCGGCTGGTGGGCCGCGACGATCCGCTTTTTCCGCCGCCAGCCGGTCGGCTCGATCGGTATCGTCATCGTGGCAATTTTCGGCCTGTGCGGCGTGTTTGCCAACTGGATCGCGCCCTACAGCCCGACCGCCAACGACTTCGCGGCGATGACCGAGGCGCCGAGCTGGGCGCATTGGCTCGGCACCGACCAGCTCGGCCGCGACATCCTCTCGCGCATCCTCTACGGCGCGCGCACCGCCTTTGTCGTCGGCCTCACCTCGGCCGTCGTCGGCGGCTTCAGCGGGCTGATCCTCGGCGTCGGCAGCGCCTATTTCGGCGGCCGGGTCGATCTTCTGCTGCAGCGCATCAACGATATCGTCATGTCGTTCCCGCTCATCATCATGGCGCTGGCGGTGGTGTCGATCTTCGGCACCGGGGTGCACAACGTGATCGTCGCGATCACCATTCCGCTGATCCCGCGCTGTCAGCGCGTGGTGCGGTCGAGCGCGCTGGCGATCCGCTCGGTGCCCTATGTCGACGCGGCGCGCGCGCTCGGCTACAGCCACACGCGGATCATCCTCGCGCACATGGCGCCGAACGTCGTGGCGCCGTTCCTCATCATGCTGACCAGCTTTGTCGGCCAGGCGATCCTCGCCGAGGCCTCGCTCTCCTACCTCGGCCTCGGCGTGCAGGAACCGGTGCCCGCCTGGGGACTGATGCTGCAGGGCGGCGCCGAGGAATACGCCTCGACCGCGCCGTGGATCGCGGTCTTCCCCGGCCTCGCGATCATGCTGACCGTGTTCGGCATCAACCTGTTCGGCGACGCGCTCAGGGACGTGCTCGACCCGAAACTGCGCGACCGCTGAGCGCTACTGGTCAGTGCGGGATTTGTACTGCGCGTTGTAAGCCGCGTTCGGGTCGGCGGCGGGCGCAGTGGCCGGGGCCGGATACTGACCGACAGCGGGTGCGGCGGGCGCAGCGCGAAGGTCCTGCAGATCGTTCACATTCTGGTCGGCCGGAACCTCGGGCGTTGCCGCCGCGTCGGTGGATTGCGGCGGCGCATAAACCGGCGCCGGCGTGTAGGTGTTGCCGAGCAAGTCTTGCGGCGCCTGCGGGGCGCCGGCGTCAACCGGCGTCGAGAGCGGCGCGGGCACCATCCCCGGCGGCGGCTGCAGCGTATTGAAGATCGGCGTCAGGGATGAGTTGGCATCTGGCGCCGGTGCGGGCGCGGCGTTTGCCGGGGCAACCGCCGCCACGTCTTCGGCGGGGCTCGGCGCCGGGTTGTTCGCGACCGGCGTGCCCGCCATTGGTCCACCGGGCGAGCGCGTCGCCACCTCGATCGGCAAGCCGGTGCGCTGCAGGCCGGCCTGGTCGACCGCGTTCCAGTCCACCG
>JASHUW010000396.1 GCA_030039815.1 Alphaproteobacteria bacterium | reverse complement strand
CCCGCTGCCTGAGCTGGTCGAGCCCGTTGGTGATCTGCTCGACCTTCCCGGTCAGGTCGCGCATCTGCGACTCGAGCTGCTCCATGCGAACTTCGAGATCGGCCGCGGTCGAAGACCCGCCCGCGCTGCCGCCTCCCGGCGCCGCCACGGCCGGCGCGCCGCGATAGACCTGGCGCTGGAGCATGTTGAGGTCGCGCTCGATGCGATCGAGGCGATCCTGCATCGCTTGATCCTGATCCTGCGGCTGGTACTGCGCGCGCGCGAGCGTCGGCGCGCCCACGACGACCAGCACGGCGCAATAGCGAAGCCATCGCGTCAAACCCCAGGGCACGCACCGAAACATCAGTCGAGGCCTCGCATTATCGGCGGACGGCCCGACCCTTGGCGACAGCGCGCCGAAAGCGGCGCGGCGCGACCGCAATCCGGACGCGAGCAGGTTCGACACTCGTCCGCTTTCGGTCTAGCCCCGATTTTAGGCAAAACGAGGGCGCCCTGCGGCGCGAACGCCAAGGCGCCCCGACGTTTCACCTGGGATCGTCAGCTCGTCGGACCACCGTTCACCGTCGTGATGCCGACGCGGTTCTGCGCATAGCCGTTTTCGTCCGAGCCGACGACGATCGGGCGATCCTTGCCGTAGCTGATCGTCTGGATGCGGGCCGCCGGGATACCGAGCGCCACCAGCACCCGCTTCACCGCCTGGGCTCGCCGCTCGCCGAGCGCGAGGTTGTACTCGCGCGTGCCGCGCTCGTCGCAATGGCCCTCGATCGTGACCGAGACCTGCGCATAGCGCTTCAGCCATTCGGCCTGACGCTGCAGGATCTGCTGGCCTTCCGGCGAGATCTCCGACTGGTCGTAGGCGAAGAACACCCGATCGCCGGCCGTCGCGGCGAGGTCTTGCTGGGAGCCCGGGGCGAAGCTGCCGGGCCCGCTGCCGATGCCGCCCATCGGGCCGCCAGCCGCGCCCGGAGGCGGGTTGCTGCTGCACGCGGCAAGCAGAAGGACCGCGGCCATGAGGCCAATCATTCTTGTAGTCATCGTGAGACTCCCCTCAGCCGTTCGGCGGTGACATCCCCCAGACGAGGAATTATGAAACCCCTGAGCGCCAGCGTTTTTTAGCGAAAATCCACACTTCGGGGCGCAAAAGCGCGCGGAATATACCGTCATATTCTAGCGAAGCAAGGGCGACCAGGCCGGGTCGGAGGCGTCGCCCGGGGTGGGAACTTCGCGCTTATTCGATCCCGTCAGATCGATCGTGAAGAGGCGAGACGAGCCGCCGCGGCCGGAGCGGTCGCTCGGCGTCTGCCGGAAGTACATCAGCACGCGTCCGTTCGGCGCCCAGGTCGGGCCTTCGACGAGGAAATCCTGGGTGAGGAGCCGCTCGCCCGAGCCGTCCGGGTGCATCACGCCGATGAAGAAGGTGCCGCCATCGATCTTGGTGAAGGCGATCAGATCGCCGCGCGGCGACCATACCGGCGTCGCGTATTTGCCGGAACCGAAGCTGATCCGCTGCACCCCGCTGCCGTCGGCGTTCATCGTATAAAGCTGCTGCGAACCGCCGCGGTCGGAGTTGAAGGCGATCTTGGTGCCATCCGGCGAGAAGCACGGCGAGGTATCGATCGCCGAGCCGTCGGAAAGCCGCGTCAGGTGATGGGTGCGCAGGTCGAGCGTGTAGATGTTGCTGGCGCCGCCCTCGGTCTTGCTCAGCACGACGCGATTGCCGTCCGGCGAGAAGCGCGGGGCGAAGGTCATGCCGGAAAAATCGCCGATCGATTCCTGTTGCCCGGTGTCGATGTTGTAGAGAAAGACGCGCGGCGTCCCTTGGGCGTAGGAGAGATAGGTGATCTCCTGCACCGACGGCGAGAAGCGCGGAGTCAGCACCAATGAGCGTCCGTCGGTCAGGTACTGGTTGTTGGCGCCGTCCTGATCCATGATCGCGAGGCGCTTGACGCGCAGCTGCGCCGGTCCCGATTCCGCGATGTAGACGATGCGCGTGTCGAAATACCCGTCCTCGCCGGTGATGCGTTTATAAATCTCATCGGCGATGATGTGCGCGATGCGCCGCCAGTTTTGCGGCGTCGTGGTGTAGGCGAAGCCGGCAAGCTGCTGCTCAGCGAAGACGTCCCACAGGCGGAACTCGACGCGCGACTTGCCGTCGGGCTGGGTCTGCACCTGGCCGGCGACGAGCGCCTGGGCGTTGATCTGCCGCCAGGCGCCGAATTGCGGCGGCTGCCCGGCGGAAACGTCCTGCAGGAAGCTGTGCGGGTCGAGCGTCTGGAACAAGCCGGAACTCTGCAAATCGTTCGAGACGACGCCGGTGATCTGCTGGCCGAGCTGGCCGTTGCCGTCCTCGCCGCCGAAGGGCGGAATCGCGATCGGCAGCGGCTGCGAGACGCCGTGCGTGATGTCGATATGCAGCTCGGCGCGCGCCGCCAACGGCACCAGCAGCGGCGTCACCAGCGCAAACGCGCCGAAGGCTCTACGCGATACGGTCATTGGAGGTCCTTTGGGCTGAAATCGACATCGAGATCCTTCCACGTGTCGTATTTGTCGGGCGGCAGCTTCAGCGGCGTGCATTGCGGGTTGAAGAAGGCGCGCCGCGCGCTTTCCGCCGCCGCGCGCCAGACCGGATCGTTCATCCGGCCCTGATCGACGATCGTCGCCTGGGTCACGGTGCCGTCGGGCTGCACCGAGGCACGGATTTCGACCACGAGGTCCTTGGCGTCGCGCGCGCCGGCATTGATGTTCCAGCAGCGCGCGATCTGTTCACGCACGAGGTCGAGCTCGCTCGCGGTCAGCTGGCTGCCGAGCGGCGCGTGCGGCTGCGATGAGGGCGGCGCGGCCGCGGCGACCTGGGTGCGCTGCGGTTTCGCGTTCGGGTCGGGCTGGACGGCATTCTTCTCAAGGTTCTTCAAGAGCGTGTCAAAGGTTTGCGCGTCCTGCTGCTTGTCTTGTTGCTGTTTCGGTTGGGCTTGCGCGACCTGCTTGGGCTGGTTCTTTTCCAGATTTTTCAGCATCTGGTCGAAGGCCTTCGCTTCCTCCTTGCGGTCGGGTTTCGGCTTCGGCTCGGGCTTGGGCGGCGGAGGCGTCGGGATTTGCGCCTCCGCCGGCTTGGGCGGTGGCGGTGGCGGCGGCGTCTCGGCCTTTTCCGGCGCC
>JASHUW010000395.1 GCA_030039815.1 Alphaproteobacteria bacterium | reverse complement strand
CAGCGATCTCGACGCCGAGGCGCGGCGGCTGTTCATCCGCTGGTGCGAGGAGGCGGGCTGCGCGGTCACGATCGATCGCATCGGCAACATTTTCGCGCGCCGCCCCGGTAAGAATCCGGCGCTGCCGCCGATCATGACCGGCAGCCATCTTGACACCCAGCCGACCGGCGGCAAGTTTGACGGCGCCTATGGCGTGATGGCGGGCCTCGAAGTGGTGCGCACGCTCAACGACCTGGGCTACGAGACCGAGGCGCCGATCGAGATCGTTGCCTGGACCAACGAGGAGGGCTCGCGCTTCTCGCCGGCGATGGTCGGCTCGGGTGCTTTCACCGGGGTATTCGAATTGGATGCGGCGCTCGCCACGCCCGACAACAACGCGCCCGAGCTGACGCTTGGCGGCGAACTCCAGCGCATCGGCTTTGCCGGCGGGGCGCCCGTTGGCAAGCACCCGGTCGCGGCCTATTTCGAGGCGCATATCGAGCAGGGGCCAATCCTCGAAGCCGCGGGCCTGCCGATTGGCGTCGTCACCGGCGCGCAGGGCCAGCGCTGGTACGAGATCACCGTCACCGGCCAAGAGGCGCATGCCGGCCCGACCCCGATGCCGCGGCGCCGTGATGCCCTGGTCGGCGCGGCGCGGATGATCGATGCGGTCAACCGCATCGGCCATGCCCATGCGCCCAATGCCTGCGCCACGGTCGGCTTCATCCAATCAAGCCCCAATTCGCGCAACACCATTCCCGGCCGGGTGTTTCTCACGGTCGACTTCCGCCATCCCGACAACGACGTGCTGACTGCGATGGATACCGAGCTGCGGGCCGCCTGCGCCAAGGCTGCGGCCACCCAGCGGCTCGAATGCGAGGTCACGGAATTTTGGTACTTCCCGCCGACCCCGTTCGACGCGCGGATGGTCGGCGCGGTGCGCGCGGCGGCGACGGCGCAGAGCCTGCCGCACCAGGACATCATCTCCGGCGCCGGGCATGACGCCGTCTACATGGCCCGCATCGCGCCGACGGTGATGATCTTCGTGCCCTGTGTCGGCGGCATCAGCCATAACGAGATCGAGGACGCGCAGCCCGCCGATCTCACGGCGGGCTGCGCCGTCCTGCTGAACGCGATCCTCGACTGCGCCGAGGCCGCCGCCTAGTCGGCGGCGACGGCGATGGGCACCGGCTCGGCCGCGGCTTCGCTGCCGAGCTGCATGACCCGCGAGCGGCCCATGATGGCCAGCGATGTCAACGTATAGCCCGCGCCGCTGAACGCGATCGTGCACAGGCTCGGGATCCAGGTCGCCGGTACGCAGAACATGTAGAAGAGGAAGCCGAGCGCGGTCCACGCCACGGCGACCAAGTTGAAGCCGCCCCAATAGCGATAGCGCCCGTCCATGGTGAACAGCGCCGGCACATCGAGCCGCGTCCGCTTCAGGATCAGGTAGTCAAACACCAGCACCCCGGCGATCGGCGAGAAGAAATTGCCGAGTAAGGTGGCGTAGCTCAGATAGGAGTTGAGCACGTCGGGGATCGCCGAGAGCGCGATCCCGAATGTGCTCGCGATCAGGGTCGTCCAGAACCGCCCGAGCTTGTCGAACATGTTCGAGATCGACAGCCCGCCCGTGTAGAGGTTGAGGACGTTGATCGTCCAATTGTCGAGCGCAATGAAGACGAGGATCAGCGCCAGCGTGATCCAGCTCGTGCTGACCCCGGCGATCAGCACGAACGGGTTAGCGGTCTTGCCGAGCGTCGCCGCGGCGGCATAAGCGCCAAGCGAGCCGGAAATCATCGTGCCGACTGCCGAGGCCGACACCGTGCCGATCCACATATCCATTCGGCTGCGCGAGTAGCGGCAGAAATCCGCCGAATCGGTGATCATCGTCAGCCAGCCTGACGCGGCGGCGTTGAACCAGGCGACAAAGATCACCCAGTTCCAGCCGCTCTTGCCAGGAAATGACCAGACCGCGGCTGGCGCGAAATTCGGGTCGGCCTGGTTCGCAAGCAGCACGAAAAGATAGGCGAACATCAGCAATTTCACCGGCAGCGCCACGCGCGACAGCTGCTTCAGCGACTCGTAGCCGACGATCGCCACGAAAGCCTGGACGATCCCGAAGATGACGCTGACCAGGATCAGCGAATATTGCACCCCTGTCAGTTTCTGTAGGACGGCACAAATCGCGGTGGCGCCGATCACGGTCTGGAACGCGAACCAGTAGCAGGACGCGATCGAGCGCAGGAAGGAGGGGATCATCTTGGAGCCGCGCAGCCCGTAAACGGCACGCGTCGCGACCTGGCCGGGAATGCCGTAATCAACTCCGACCGTGGCCATGATCACATAAAACACGGCTGCTACGACGATGCCGGAGCATTCGGCCGTCACCGAGGCCTGGAATGACAGCCCGGCCGCGACACCCAGCCCACCGCGCAAAATCGTCGACGGGCTGATCAGGAAATTGAGGATGATCGCGAAGAGGTCGTACCACCTCACCGTCTTCTTGGCTTCCGGGATCGCTTCGATGCCGAATTGCTCCACGCCGCTCGGCTGGTGGTAGCGTTTCTGCAGGCTTCGCTCGATCGCGGTGTCGAAGGTCGCGTCGGCCATCGTTTGCTCCTTCCTCAAGCGGCGACCGGTCAGTCGCCCGATGGCGCATCCTCCCTTGTCTTGCTGTTTGAATGAGTCAAGAATAAGCAAATAAATTTGCTAATTGGAAGGAGATATTTTTCTGATTAAACAGTCATCACTTTGCCTTTCCTTGCGGCATGACGAATATTTGTTGTGCAAGGCTCGCGGTCCGTTTGGCTGTCGCGTCTCTGCGCCGGAGCAGTGCGAATCTGCTCGGCATAATCGCGGTTTGTTGGTATTCCGCGCGTCCCACGGCTGCAATGCTGGTAGCGGCAAGATGGTGGTGGCTAATTTGGGGGCGATTTCCCACATTAGCGGGCGATGACCGAACTGACGCTTGGATACGGGCTCGGCTTTGCCGAGCTCTACGACCGCGATGGGCTGGTAAAGCTTGATCGCGAATTTGTCGCCTATCTGGCGGCAGGCGATGCAGCGCTGCACGAGCGATTGATGGCGGCACGCGCCGATATCGATGCGCTCGACAAGAAGGCGGAGTCCGATCTGCTCGTCGACCTCGCGCCGCATCTCGAGGATTTCCTCGGTCGGCTTTTCGGGATCGAGAAGGACATTCGGGAGCTGCAGGCGCGCCACGACGAACTGGCGCCGCTCTATTCGGTGAAGCGGCTCTTCGTTCAGCGCCGCGCCGTCAAGGAAGTGAAGGAAGACGCCGCCGCCGCGCTCGATGGGGCCAGGCTGCGCCGCGCCCTCGGGCTCGGCGAGTTGGCGGATACCCGCGTTGCCGTCCTCGATTGGGAGCGCCGCTTTGCCGAGACCGTCTCGGGCTGGCTCGACGACGAGCCGGCAAACGTCGCTTCGCTGCGCACGGCGATCGAATATGCCGCCTGGGCGACGCTCTCGCCCGCGGGCAAGTCGAAGCACCGCCACGGCCTCTTGTTCAAGGTGCCGCACCGGCTCGACATGAACCATCTCGTACCGGTCGAGACCATCGAACGCGACGGCGTCACGATGATGCGCCTGCCGGAGCACGATTGGCGGGCGCGCGACGGTTTCGCGCTGACCGATGCCGGCACCGATCTCGCCGGTGCGCTCGACCAGGCGAATTACTGCATCTGGTGCCACAACCAGGGCAAGGACAGCTGCTCGCACGGGCTTATCGAAAAGGACGGCGGGTTTCGTAAGAGCGTCTTTGGCGTGACCCTCGCCGGCTGCCCGCTCGACGAGAAAATTTCGGAGATGAACCTCGTCGCGACGCGCGGGCACAGCGTCGGTGCGCTGGCAATCGTCGCGGTCGACAACCCGCTCTGCGCCGCGACCGGCCATCGCATCTGCAACGACTGCATGAAGGCTTGCATCTATCAGCGGCAGGACCCGGTCGATATCCCGCAGGTCGAGACCCGCACGCTGAAGAATGTGCTGGCGCTGCCCTGGGGGTTCGAGATTTACGGGCTGTTGACGCGGTGGAACCCGCTCAACCTGCGTCGGCCGCTGCCGAAACCGCAATCGGGCTATAAGGTGCTGGTCGTCGGGTTGGGGCCGGCGGGCTTCACCCTCGCCCATCACCTCATCAATGATGGGCATTTCGTCGCCGCGATCGACGGGTTGAAGATTGAGCCGCTGCCGCCGGGGATTTCAGGCGTTGCCGCGCTCGGCGATCGCGTCCCGTTCGAGCCGATCCGCGACGTTGCCAGCCTCTACGAGCGGCTGGACGCGCGCACCATGGCCGGGTTCGGCGGCGTCGCCGAGTACGGCATCACCGTCCGCTGGGACAAGAATTTCCTCAAGATCATCCGCCTTCTGCTGGAACGCCGGCAGCAGTTCTCGATGTATGGCGGCGTTCGCTTTGGCGGGACGGTGACGATCGGCAATGCCTTCGGGCTCGGCTTCGACCATATCGCGCTGTGCGCCGGCGCGGGCCGGCCGACCGTCATCCCGATGGCGAACAATCTGGCACTCGGCGTTCGGCAGGCGAGCGATTTCCTGATGGCGCTGCAACTCACTGGCGCCGCCAAAACCGACAGCATCGCCAATCTGACGGTGCGACTGCCGGTGGTGGTGATCGGTGGCGGCCTCACCGCGATTGACACCGCGACCGAGGCGCTCGCCTATTACCCGCTGCAGGTCGAAAAGTTCCTATCGCGCTACGAGACGCTGGTATCGGAGCGGGGCGCCGCCGCGGTTCGCGCCGGCTGGACGGCGTCCGAAAGCGAGGTCGCCGACGAACTCATCGCCCACGCCAAGGTGATCCGCGCCGAGCGCGAAGCCGCGAAGATCGAGGGCCACGCGCCGCGCCTGGCGCAGCTTATCAACGAGTGGGGCGGGGTCACGATTGCCTATCGCCGGCGCCTCATCGACGCGCCAAGCTACACCCTCAACCATGAGGAGGTGGCGAAGGCGATGGAGGAGGGCATTCGCTTCGCCGAGGGTCTCACCCCCGTCGCGGTCGAGGTCGATCAGGAAGAGCAGGCGGTAGCGCTCCGCCTGAAGCGGGCCGAGCCCGACGGCGAGGTCGTGCTGCCGGCGCACACCATCCTTGTTGCCGCGGGCACCCAGCCCAACACGGTGCTGGCGCGCGAGGACCCGGCGCATGTCGCGCTCGACGGGCGCTACTTCCAGGCGCTCGACGAGGATGGCAACAAGGTCACGCCGCAACGCGTCGCCAAGCCCGATGCGACGCACGTGCTGATGAGCCTGGCGGGAGACGGCCGTGCGGTCAGCTTCTGGGGTGACCTGCACCCGAGCTTCGCGGGCAACGTCGTCAAGGCGATGGGCGGCGCGACGCGCGGCTACCCGGTGGTGAGCCGGGTTCTGGCGCGTCGCGCACCTTCGGAACCCACGCCCCAGACGCTCAAAGCTCGGCTCGACGACGAACTGCGCGCCCGCGTCCACGAGGTGATCCGACTGACGCCGAAGATCGTCGAGATCGTCGTGCGGGCGCCGATCGCGGCCCGCGCCTTCTCGCCTGGGCAGTTCTACCGTTTGCAGAATTACGAGACCTTCGCCCAGAAAAGCGACGGCACGACGTTGGCGATGGAGGGCCTGGCATTGACCGGCGCCTCGATCGACCGCGACAACGGCCTTCTGTCGACGATCGTGCTGGAAATGGGCGGCTCGTCCGACCTTTGCGCGCTGCTCCAGCCGGGAGAGCCGGTGATCCTGATGGGGCCGACGGGCACGCCGACCGAAACCCCGCCGGGTGAAACGGTGCTGCTCGTCGGCGGCGGGCTGGGCAATGCAGTGTTGTTTTCGATCGGTGCGGCGTTGCGCGCCGAGGGGTCGCGCGTGCTCTATTTCGCCGGCTACAAGACCATGGCTGATCGCTACAAGGTCGCCGATATCGAGGCGGCCGCCGACACCATCGTGTGGTGCTGCGACGAGGCACCTGGCTTCGCGCCCGGTCGGCCGCAGGACCGTGCCTTTGTTGGCAACATCGTCGAGGCGATCGAGGCTTACGGTGCCGGCCGGCTCGGCCCGGTCGAGATTTCATTGGGCGAGGTCGACCGCGTCATCGCCATCGGCTCGGACATGATGATGAACGCCGTCGCCGAGGCGCGCCGCGCCAAGCTCGCGCGGTATTTCCGCCCCGGCCACCGGGCGATTGCTTCGATCAACTCGCCGATGCAGTGCATGATGAAGGAGATTTGTGCGCAGTGCCTGCAGCGGCAGCGCGACCCCGTCACCGGCACCGAGACGATCGTCTTCTCTTGCTTCAATCAGGACCAAGACATGGACCGGGTTGATTTCCCCACGCTGCGCCGCCGCCTGTCGCAAAACGGTGCGCAAGAAAAATTGACGCGGCTGTGGATCGACCGTTGCTTGAAGCGGCTCGGCCGCCGCGAAGAAGTCGCGGCCGCTGAATAAATTTTTCCTTCGCACGATGTGAGCTAAATCGTCTCATCGGCGGTTATCACAAAAGGATTATTTTTCCACCTCTATAAAATGTAATATGTTTGTCACGCAGACGCTCCGCCGAAGAGCGTCGCGAAAATTGAGCAGCGGGAGGAAATGTTATGCAGAGCGCCCCAACCGCGGCGGCCGCGAGCGGCCTGCGGCCGACCAGTCGTTGGCTGCAGCTGGTGATCGCCATCGTCTGCATGGTGATGATAGCCAATCTGCAATATGGCTGGACGCTCTTCGTCAAGCCGATGAGCGGCGCGAAGGGCTGGGGCGTCGCCGAAATCCAGGTCGCTTTCAGCCTCTTTGTCGCGCTCGAAACCTGGCTCACGCCGATCGAGGGCTGGATCGTCGACTGGATCGGCGCCAAGAACGGGCCGCGCCTCATGGTCGCCTTTGGCGGCGTCTTTGTCGCGCTCGGCTGGATCGTCAACTCGATCGCCGGCTCGCTTGAGATGCTTTATCTCGGTGCGGCGCTGACCGGGATCGGTGCCGGCGCCATCTATGCGACTTGCGTCGGCAACGCGGTTAAGTGGTTTCCCGACCGCCGCGGCCTTGCGGTCGGCCTCACCGCCGCAGGGTTCGGCGCCGGCGCGGCGCTCACTGTCGTGCCGATCCGGATGGTGATCGCCTCCTCGGGCTATGCGGCGGCGTTCTTCTGGTTCGGACTCGTGCAAGGCGCCATCGTATTCGTGCTCGCTTGGTTGATGCGCGGGCCTTTCGCCGGCGAGACGCCGACCAACGCGGCGTCCAAGGTCATTCAGACCACCGAGAGCTATACGCCGCAGCAAATGCTGTCGACGCCGGTTTTCTGGGTGCTGTACGTGATGTTTGTGATGGTCTCGGCGAGCGGGTTGATGGCGACGGCGCAGATCGCGCTCATCGCCAAGGACTTCAACGTCGGCGACACGGTAATCCTCGGCAGCATGTCGACACTGACCTTGGCGCTCCTCGTCGACAATGTCGCCAATGGCGGCGCGCGCCCGCTGTTCGGCTGGATTTCCGACCA
>JASHUW010000394.1 GCA_030039815.1 Alphaproteobacteria bacterium | reverse complement strand
AGGCGCACCGGCTCGGCCGCTTCGCCGATCGGCTCGACGCCGGCGATAACGTGGCGGAGGCGGTCTACGCCGCCGGCTTTGGCGCCAGCTCGCGGGCCTACGAAGCGGCGCCGTCCGGGCTTGGCATGACCCCGGCGGCGCGGCGCAATGGCGGACGCGGCGAGACCATCCGCTACACCTGCGTCAGGACCGCGCTCGGCTGGGCACTGGTCGCGGCTACCGCGCGCGGCATCTGCATGACCGCGCTCGGCGACGACAAGGCGCCGCTCGAAGCCGATCTGCGCCGCCGCTTCCCGGCGGCGCTGATCTGGCCGGCGGACTCGCAGCTCGCGTCCTGGGCCGAGCGCATCGTGCGTTTTGTGACCGACCCGCACGAGCAGCCCGATCTGCCGCTCGACATTCGCGGCACGGCATTCCAGGCGCGGGTGTGGCGCGCGCTGCAAAAAGTGCCGCCCGGCAAGACCGCGACCTATACCGAGATCGCCGCAGCCTTGGGGCAGCCGAAAGCGGTGCGCGCGGTCGCCGCCGCCTGCGCCGCCAACAAGCTGGCGCTCTTGGTGCCCTGTCATCGCATCGTGCGCCGCGACGGCGACCTCGCCGGCTATCGCTGGGGTGTCGAGCGCAAGAAGAAGCTGCTCGCAGCCGAAAGCACTGCTGGTGCCGCCGATGCAGCCGAATAGCGCCCTCACCTGCCCCGTCGCTGATGCGCCGAGGTCCACCCTCTCTCGCATTGCGGGAGAGGGCGCCGAAGGGCGGAGCCCTGAGGCGGGTGAGGGTTCGGTTCTGGCTGTCCCCGGTGCTGCGGAGGTCACCGCGGCGCTCGACCGCGACGGATACGCGATCTTGCCGCGCGTGCTCGACCCCGAGCAGTGCCGCGCCCTCACCGCGCTTTACGAGGATCGCGCGGCGTTCCGCAGCCGGGTCATCATGGCGCGGCATGGCTTTGGTGAAGGCGAATACAAATACCTCGCCTATCCGCTGCCGCCCGTCGTCGAAGGCTTGCGCCGCAGCCTCTACCCGCTCCTCGCGCCGGTCGCCAATCGCTGGCACGAGCAGTTGCGCCTCGAACCGGATTTCCCGCCGACGCTCGATGCCTATCTCGCCCGTTGCCATGCCGCGGGGCAGCTCCGCCCGACGCCGCTGATCCTCAAATACGGGCCCGGCGACTACAACTGCCTGCACCAGGATTTGTACGGCGAGCTGGTGTTTCCGCTGCAGGCGACGGTGCTGCTGTCGCGCCCGGGCGAAGATTTCGCCGGCGGCGAGTTCCTCCTCGTCGAACAGCGGCCGCGGCGCCAGTCGAAAGGCGAAGTCGTGCCGCTCGCCCAGGGCGACGCGGTCATCTTCCCGGTCAACCACCGCCCGGTGGCTGGCGCGCGCGGCCACTACCGGGTGACGATGCGTCATGGCGTCAGCCGGCTGCGCACGGGCACGCGCTTCACACTGGGCGTCATCTTCCACGACGCCGCGTGACCCGCCGATAGGCAGTGCCGTCATCGACATCGTCGAGCATCGCGGCAAATCCGACCGGCTGCCCGCGCGGCAGGTTGGCCAAGGTATCGCTGAGCGCATGCCGGCTCGACCAGCGCACCGCGCCGAAATCGGGCGGCCGGTGACGGCAGCCGACCAGCCAGAACCCGCCGTCGCGGGCCGGCCCGAACACGAATTCGTGTCGTCCGAGCAGTCGAAAGGCCTCCGCGATATGGCCGGCGCCGAGGCCGGGGATGTCGCTGCCGATCAGCAGCTTCGGTCCCGGCGGACACGCCGCCAGTGCGCGTCGCATCCGCACGCCGAGATCGCCTCTGCCCTGGGGATAGGCGCTGAAGCGGTGCGCCGCGCGGTCAGGCGTGACCGCCAGCCGTAATTCCCAGCGCCGGTCGCGGCCGAGCCGACGCAGGCTCTGCGCCAGCATCAGCCGTTCGAAGCCGAGCGCCGCCACCGCGCCGATATCGCGCGCGAGGCGCCTTTTGCCCGCGCCAAGCCGCGGGAAGCGAACGAAGAGGATCAGCGTCTGTCTCATCTCTGCCGCTTCCCGGCGAAAGCCGGGATCCACGTCTCAGCCGTCTGGGACGTTGACGGGTGGGCCCCGGCTTTCGCCGGGGAGCGATAGGCAAGAGCGCTGGGATGCCTACCCATAAATCTTCGCGATCCGCGCCGGGCTCACTCCTGCAAAATAGAGCGACAGGCAGGCGAGATTGCGCAACGGCCGGCGCCAATAGCCGCCGTGCCGGTAGCGCCGTGCCGAAGCGAGCATCGTCGCGCCGATCGGCTTAAGCCGCGCGCGGCCGAGCCGGCGCGCCAGATCGACATCTTCCATCAGCGGGATCGCCGCATACCCGCCGATCGCGTCATAGAGGTGGCGGTGGATCAGCAAGCCCTGGTCGCCATAGGGCAACGCGAGCGCGCGGCAGCGCCAGGCGACGATGCGTTCGAGCCGACGCGCCGCCGGTGACGGGTCGTCGAGCGCCAGCGCGAAATACCCCGCTCGCTTTTCCGCTTCCGGCGCCGACATGAACGCGGCGACGGCATCCTCCCAGCCCGGGAGAGGGCAGCAATCGGCATGGAGGAATAGCAGCCACGCGCCGCGAGCCGCCGCGGCTCCGGCGGCTAACTGGAGACCGCGGCCGCGCGGCGCCGTGACCACTCGCGCTCGCGCTCGCCGGGCGATCCGCAAGCTGGCATCGCGCGAGCCGCCATCGACAACGATCACCTCGGAGATCCGTGCCACCCCGTGCAGCGCCGCCAGCGTGTGCGGCAGCTCCGCCGCGGCGTCGAGCACCGGGATCACCACGGATATCAGATTATGTTCTAGTATTGTTCCCATTGCTGCATTATATTTCGGACATGGATATGCCGGCCTCCCCCCTGCCGCGCAAGGGCCGCGGCGCCGCCAGCAACGCCAGCGGTCGCTTCGAGCATGAGGAACGCGTCGCCTTCGACGACGGCTGGAACGTCCCCGGCGCCGAGCCCGAGCCGATGCCGCTCAACACGATCCTCTCGGTCGATGCGACGCGCACGATCATCGCTCGTAACAATTCGCCCGATATCGGCTTCGACCGCTCGATCAACCCCTATCGCGGCTGCGAGCATGGCTGCATCTACTGCTTCGCGCGGCCGAGTCACGCCTTTCTCGGCCTCTCGCCCGGCCTCGATTTCGAGACCCGCATCTTTTATAAGCCGCAAGCGGCGGCCCTGCTTGCCGCCGAGCTGTCGAAGAAGGGCTATGCCTGCCGACCGATCGCGATCGGCAGCAACACCGACCCCTATCAACCGGCCGAGCGCAAGCTCGGGGTCATGCGCTCCATTCTCGAGGTGCTGCGCGATTTTCGCCATCCGGTGACGATCGTCACCAAGGGGGCGCTCATTCAGCGCGACATCGACATCCTCGCCGAGATGGCGACGCTGCGGCTCGCCTGCGTTACGGTCTCGGTAACAACGCTCCACCGCTCGTTGGCGCGCGTCATGGAGCCGCGCGCCGCGACCCCGACACGCCGGCTCGAAACCATTACCGCGCTCGCCAAAGCCGGCATCCCGGTCGGCGTGCTCTCGGCGCCGATGATCCCCGCGCTCAACGACGCCGAGATGGAGGACATCCTCACCGCCGCCAAGGAGGCCGGCGCGATCACCGCCGGCTACACGATGCTGCGCCTGCCCTTGGAGCTGAAGGACCTGTTCAAGGAATGGCTGGAAACGCATTTCCCCAACAAGGCGTCGCACGTGCTGTCGCTGGTGGCGCAAAGCCACGGCGGCAAGATCTACGATTCGGCCTGGGGCCGACGCATGGTCGGCTATGGCCCTTATGCCGACCTGCTGGGCATGCGTTTCGACCGGGCGGTGCGGCGGCTCGGCTTCGCCCGCCGCCACACCGAGCCGCTCGATACATCGCTGTTCCGCCCGCCGGCAAAACCCAGCGCCCAATTGGCGCTGTTTTAAGGGAACTCGCCGCGCGCCGCATTTTGCTGCAGACTCGCTGCAGGAACAGCAAAAGGCGCAATTTCGTGGCACGAGAAAGGCGGCTCGAAGCGCACCAGGTCGAAGCGATCTTCCGCACCTTCGCCGAAGTCATGCGCGAACTGCCGCCTGACACCGAGGCCGGCTGGCTCGATGCCGAAGGCGATCTGCGCCTCGCGCCCGATATCGGTCGCAAGCTCAGAACCGCACGGAGCGTGCGCGACCTGTTGCGGCAGATGCGCGAGACGCGGGAGGAGGGTGAAGGTTAGATCACCCCCTCGTCCTTGAGGCCCTTCACATCGCTGGCGCCGAGACCGAGCCAGGACTGGAACACCTCGTCGGTGTGCTCGCCCAGCAGCGGCGAGCGGGTGATCTGCGGCGGCTTGCCGTCAAAGCGCACCGGGAAGGTCGGCATCCGGAAGTCGCCGTTGGGATGGTGCTGGGTCTGGATGATGCCGCGGCTCTCGAAGGTCGGCTCCGCCAGCAGGTCGCCGGTATCGTACACCGCGCCCGCCGGAATGCCTGCCTTGCCGAGGATTTCCATCGCCTCTTTCTTGGTGTGCTGCTGGCACCACGCGGTAACCATCGCGTTGACCTCGTCCGCATGGTTCACGCGCTTGTCGCGGTCGAGAAACTCGGGGTCGTCGGCCCATTCGGGCTTGCCCATGATCGTCGCGGTGCGGCGCCAGTGCTCGGGGTTGTTGTGGCTGTTGAAGACATAGACCCAGTCGTTGGGACCGCCGGGTTTGCAGGGGAAGATGTCCGACGGCGGCGGCCCGCCGAAGCCGGCGCGGCCGCGCTCCTGCGGCTTGCCGGTGCGCGCGTAGTTGACGAAGGAGCCGCGGGTGTAATTGAGCTGCGCGTCCTGCATTGCGACCTGGAGGCGTCGGCCCTTGCCGGTGGTCTGGCGCTCGATGATGGCGCTGAGGATCGAGATGCACATCAGCATGCCGGTGCCGGTATCGCCGAGGGTGGCGCCGGGCCGGATCGGCCGACCGCCATACTCGCCGGTGATCGCCATGTTGCCGCCAGCCGCCTGGGCGATCATGTCGAAGGCGAGGTTGCGCTCATAGGGGCTGCCCTCGCCGAAACCCTTCACCTGGGCGTAGATGAGCCGCGGGTTGAGCTTCGACAGCACATCGTAGCCGAGCCCCAGCTTCTCGATCGTGCCCGGCGCCATGTTCTCGATAAACACATCGGCCTTGGCCGCCATCTCCTTGACCAGCTCGATGCCGCGCGGCGACTTGAGGTTCACCGTCACCGACTTCTTGTTGGCGTTGTAGACCATGAAATAGTAGGCGTCGGCGCCCGGCTTGGGGCCGGCGCCGAGGATGCGGCCGGGTTCGCCGCCTTTCGGGTTCTCGACCTTGACGACATCGGCGCCCAATTGCGCCATGACCTCGGTGCAGGTCGGCCCGGCTTCGAACTGCGTCAGATCGAGCACACGGACGCCGGCGAGGCAATTGAGCTGGTGGGCGGCATCGGACATGGGTCACTCCCTCGTGTCGTCGTGTGCTAACGATAGCGGAGCCTGAGGAGGGATGCCATGCGTGTCAGGCTCTACGAGAACTACCGCTTCGTGCTTTACGCGCCGTTCTATG
>JASHUW010000033.1 GCA_030039815.1 Alphaproteobacteria bacterium | reverse complement strand
GTTGTGGCGTTGCCGGCGGATCAGCCGCCGCAACAACGCAAGGTAGGCGGGCAGGCATCGTGTCGCAAGATCGAAACGCTCGACGATGGTCTGGCGCGCCGCGGTGCGGATCGTGTTTTGGCGCTCACGCTGAACGAGCATCTCGCTGACGCGATCGATCAGCGCATCGCGATTGAAAAAGTCCACGAGATAGCCGTTTTCGCCATCGCGTATCACTTCCTCCACCGGCGACGTGCGCGAGGCGACGACCGCGCACCCCGCCGACATCGCTTCGAGCAATCCCCAGGACAGGACAAACGGATACGTCAAATAAACGTGTACCGTGGATATTTGCAGCATCGCTAGGTACTGGGGGTGGCTGAGCCGACCGAGAAAATGGATGCGACTTAAGTCGAGGCGGCCTTCCAATTCGGCGAGCAGCTTCTGCCTCCAGGTCGGCGCGCCTTCTGGCTGGCGGCCATAACTGACTTCGTTGCCGCCTACGATGAGCACGCGTGCTGTCGGATGGCGTTCCAAAAGCCTGGGAAGCGTCCGCATGAAGATGTGAAAGCCCCGATAGGGTTCGAGGTTGCGCGCGCTGTAGGTAATCAGAAGGTCGTTGCGCGACAATGACAGGCCGCTGGACAACCACAGCCGCGTGCTGGGCTCGGGGCGCACGACCGAGGTGTCGATCCCCTCATGGATGACGCTGATCGCGCGCTGGTATTTTTCCGGGTAAAGATTGCGCTGAAATTCGGTCGGCGTCTGGCCCCAATCGGCTGTTTCGAGTCCCAGCAGGTTGATGGAGTTGCGCGTACGCAACCGCATTCCGTCGGAAGGGCCGGGCGGAAATTCCGGGTCGAAGTCGAGATCGCTGTTGCGCGGCCGATAGAAAAACTCGAAGTAACCGAGTAGCGGAACCGACGGCCAGCAGTCTTTGATATAAAGGATTTCGCCCCAGCCATTGTGTCCGGCGACAAGGTCGGGGGTGAAACCGTTGCGCTTGAGCTCCTCGCAGACGCGGGCGACCGCCAGCCCGTTCTCGACGGCGGTATTGAACTCGGCGACGAACGGGTTGAGCCCGCTGGGCCGGCGGGCCGGCGTGTAGATGATTTTGCGCACGCCTTCGAGCTGCCGCTCGCGCTGCTGGGTAATGAACACGACCTGATCGCCCGCCGCCGCGAAATGTCGCGCGGCGTGCACGTATTGGCCGGGAAAGTTCTGGTGAATGAATAGCCAGTTCACGCTCAGCTCAGACCCGTCGTGCTGCGGTCACGCGGTTGGCTTGTACGCGTGGGCCCAAAGCGCATACCCCTCGCGTCGCAGTATAACCCCCGCGAAGCCCGCATCGACCAGCAAAGCCCGCAACGTGCGCGCCGTGAAGCCGGTCTTATGGGCCATGTGGTAATGGCCGCGCGCCAGCGACGGGGTGTGACCATAGATCATGTCGAGCGGCGTGATCGGCCCGCTGGGCGAGCGGTAGGCTTCGTCCTCGAGGGTGTCGTTTGCCACCAGCTCGGCGATTTTCTGTAAATCGGGCAGGGTCAGCAACACCTGACCGCCTGGCCGCAGTACCCGCAGGAATTCGGAGAGGGCCGCCGGTACTTCGTGGCGATGCAGGTGCTCAAGATTGTGCGACGACCAAATCGCATCGATCGATCCTGATTCGATCGGGCGCATATCGGTCATCGAACAGAGGATGTCGGGATTTACCGCTGGGTCAATGTCGAGCCGAACCTCCCGCCACTCGGGACCTTGAAAGATGGGGGGGACGCCGGGGTGGGCGGGATAGCCGCAACCGACATTGAGAACGACCTTGGGCGGGGCCGACGTCGCGCCCGGCAAACTCTCGCTGTCGTTGCCGTAAGCCATGCCAGAACCACGTGCGGCGGAGGGCTGCCTTGCGTGCCGAGCCGTTTTCCTGTGCCGTATCTCTAACAAAGCGATGACCGGCTTGCTACCAGCTTGTCGTCGGGTGTGGCGTCCCGCGTTTCGCTTGACGCGCTCCGCGTCAATATTACATCACAGTCCTTACGGCGGGCTGCGGCTTCATGGGACGCATGGGCAAATTGGCTGGCGAGACGAGTTGGCACGGCACTACGATCCTTTGTCTGCGCAAGGGTGGCGATGTGGTCATCGCCGGCGATGGCCAGGTGACGATGGGGCAAACCATCGTCAAGTCGAATGCAAAGAAGCTGCGGCGACTGGGCGGCGGCTCGGTGATTGCCGGCTTCGCCGGGGCCACGGCCGATGCGTTCGCTCTCTTCGAGCGGCTCGAGGCAAAGCTCGAACAGCATTCGGGGCAGCTCGTTCGTGCCTGTGTCGAGCTCACCAAGGATTGGCGCACCGACCGCTATCTGCGCCGCCTCGAGGCGATGATGGCCGTCGCCGACAAGACTGTGTCGCTGATCCTGTCCGGCACCGGCGACGTGCTCGAGCCCGAGGACGGAATCATCGGCATTGGCTCGGGCGGCGGATATGCTCTCGCTGCCGCGCGCGCGCTGATCGGGTTAGAGGGAATCGACGCCGAGACCGTGGCACGACGCGCGATGGCCATCGCCGCCGATATCTGCATTTATACCAACGACAAGATCACGCTAGAGAAGTTGACCGCGTAACGGCCTCATGAACGCTTTCAGCCCGCGCGAAATCGTCTC
>JASHUW010000393.1 GCA_030039815.1 Alphaproteobacteria bacterium | reverse complement strand
TTTCTACGACTGTTTAGCAACCGGTCGGATCGAAAACCGCGCCGTCCATGAACGTGTCGGGTCCCATGGCGATCGTCCGCGGCGAGGCGGGCAGCAGCCAATCGGTCTCATGTCGGCCTTCGCTCTTGATCGGCATCGTCGGCACCGGCATGCCGATCGCCGTCGCGGCTTCGGCGTAAAGATCGGGGCGGAAAATCGCGGTGGCGGCCTCGGCATCGACATCTTCGGCGAGATACCCCCAGCGTCGCATCTCGCGCACGAACCAAGCCGCATGCGAAGGCCAGGGGAAATTCGCGGCATTGGCCGAGAATGTCGACGTGTCGGCGCCCGCCGCAGCCGCCGCCGCGCCCGGCAGCGAGGTCGCGACGATATCGGCCGGCAAATGGAGATAGCGCTCCTGCGCCAGCAGGCCGGCAACCGCGGCGGCGTTCGCCGGGCGATCGCAATAGGCCGCCGCGCGCAACACCGCGCGCAGCGCCGCCTGCAGCCGGCCGGGATCTTCGTCGGCGAGGCGGCGGCGCACCGCGAAGACCTTTTCGGTGCCGTTGCTCCAGATCGCGCTCGAGGTCGCGACCGTACGCCCCAGCCCGGCACGCGTCGCCACCGCGCCCCATGGCGCACCGGCGCAGAACCCGTCGATCCGGCCGGCCGCCAGCGCATCGACCGTCTCGGCGGGGGGTACGACGGTGAACGTCACGTCTCGCTCGGGATCGATGCCGCCGGCGGCCAGCCAGTAGCGCAACAGCAGATTGTGCGTCGAGAAAGTGTGCACGACGGCGAGCACCGGCTTCTCGCCGCGCTCGCGGATCAGCGCACCGAACCGCCGCGCCGTCTCGATCGCCCGCGCGCTACCGTCGCTCGGCAGCGGTGCGGCCCAGCGCCGCGCCAGGGTCACGCTATTGCCGTTGAGGCTCAGCGCCGCCGGCACGACGATCGTTTCGGGTCCCCCGCCACCGCTCAGTCCCAGCGCCAGAGCCATCGCCAGCGGCGGCAGCAGCATCGCGCCGTCAAGGAAGCCATAGGCGAGCTTGTCCGCGACATTGGCCCAGGACGGTTCGACCGACAGCACCGCCTCGATGTTCTCGGCAGCGAAATAGCCGCCTTCCCGCGCAACGATCAGCGGCGCGGCATCGGTCAGCCGCAAGATGCCAATGCGAAACACGGCGTCGTTCGTCATTTGGGCGCCTTCCCTTCGCCGGCGACAAGCTCGGCGGCGATGTCGCCGATCCGCCGGCTCTCGTTCATGGCCCGCCGCCGCAGCCAGCGATAGGCCTGCGGCTCGTCGATATTGCGTTGTCGCATCAAAAGCGTTTTGGCGCGGTTGATGGTCTCGCGCTCGGCCAGCATCGCCTTGGCGGCGTTTAGATCCTCGGCGATCTGCTGGTACTTGCGAAAGATCGCGACCGCCGCCATGACGATCGGCTTCACATCGGGAAAGGCGGCGCCGACGACGTTGTAGGAGCTGACGCCGGCGGCGATCGCCTCCTCCATGAAGCCACGGTCGTCGCGATCGACGAACATCACCACCGGCCGCTTGTTGTCGGCGCTGGCGCGCCGCAGGTCGTCGAGCCCGTCGCGGTCGGGCCGCGCCATGTCGACGATGATGACATCGGGCGTCAGCTCGGGCACGGCCTCGATCAGGCTGCGCCCGGCCGGCACGCGCAGGACGACCGAGTCGCTGATCTCGCCGAGCCGCTGCTCAAGGATTGCCGCCCGATCCGGGTCGGAGTCCGCCAACAGCACCTTCAAATGACCCGGCAATCGCGCCGCCTCGCTGTGTTACACGAGGGCCTCGAGCAAGCGCGATGCCAGCCGAAAAACCCGCTTTATGACGCGATGACCCCGCAACACGAGTTCACCCGGCTGCTCGGCGAAATCCGCGGCTGCACGTTGTGCGCCGCGCATCTGCCGCTCGGCCCGCGGCCGGTCGTCCGCGGCGCGATGTCGGCGCGGCTGCTCGTCATCAGCCAGGCGCCCGGCACGCGGGTGCACGAGACCGGGCTCTCCTTCAACGACAGGAGCGGCGATCGGCTGCGCGACTGGATGGGGATCGACCGCGACACCTTCTACGACGAGCGCCAAGTCGCGGTCATGGCGATGGGGTTCTGCTATCCCGGCCGCGACAAGCACGGCGGTGACCTGCCGCCGCGCCCGGAATGCGCGCCGCTGTGGCACGCGCGACTGCGGCCGCGCTTTGCCGAGGTCGGGCTGACCCTCTTGGTCGGCGGCTACGCAACCCGCTACTACCTGCCGCAGACCCGACGCGAAACGCTCGGCGCCACGGTTGCCCGCTGGCGCGAGTTCCTGCCGCAATTCTTCGTGCTGCCGCACCCAAGCTGGCGCACCACCGCGTGGGAGCGCCAGAACCCATGGTTCGCGGCCGAGGCCCTGCCGGAGCTGAAAAGCCGCGTCGCCGCCCTTGTCACCCCTCCTCGATCCGCTCCATATCCTCGTCGCTGAAGCCGAGATGGTGGCCGATCTCGTGGATCAGCACGTGCCTCACCACGGCGGCGAGGTCTTCGCCGGTCTCGCACCAGTAATCGAGGATCGGCCGGCGGTAGAGGAACACCATGTCGATCTCGGTGCGCGGGTTGCTGATGCTTTGGTGCGGCAGCGCGACGCCGCGGTAGAGGCCCAATATGTCGAACGGGCTTTCAAGCTCCATCTCCGCCTCCACCTCCTCGTCGGGAAATTCCTCGACACGGATCACCAGCGGCCCGAGCCGCGCCTTGACCTCGTTGGGGATGGTGGCGAGCGCGCGCCCCGCCAAGGCCTCGATATCGCCGAGCGAAGGCGCACGGCGTCCAGCTCCCGGGGCCGTCACCGCGATATTCCCGCTTGACCGCGCCCCTTGCCCTGCGCACTTGCTCTCACACGGCAACGCGGGAGGATGACATGGTCGAAAAGCTGGTCGGCGCGGCGCGCCACGCGGCGCTGCAAACCCTGCACGGCTGGAGCGAGGTCGAGGATCGCGACGCGATCCGCAAAAGCTATCATTTCAGCGATTTCTCCGAGGCCTGGGGCTTTTTGAGCCGCGTCGCGCTGATCGCCGAAAAGATGGATCACCATCCGGAAATCTTCAATGTCTACAATCGGGTGGAGATCATCCTGGCGACCCACGACGCCGACGGATTGAGCGAACGCGACATCAAGGAAGCCCAGGCGATCGACGAGATCGCCCCAGAGCGCGACAAGAGCCGGGGTACGCCCTAACCCCTACCGCGGCGGCATGCGCAGCGCGCCGTCGAGCCGGATCACCTCGCCATTGATCATGCGGTTGGCGCAGATATGCAGCGCCAGCGCGGCGTATTCTTCGGGGCGGCCGAGCCGCTGCGGAAACGGCACGCCGGCGGCGAGGCTGGTCTGCGCCGCCTCCGGCAACCCGGCTAGCATCGGCGTCGCGAAGACGCCCGGCGCGATCGCCGCGACGCGGATGCCGTAGCGCGCCAGCTCGCGTGCCGCCGGCAGGGTCAGGCCGACGATGCCGCCTTTCGACGCGCTATACGCCGCCTGCCCGATCTGCCCGTCATAAGCGGCGATCGACGCGGTGAGGAGAATGACGCCGCGTTCGCCGTCGGCGAGCGGGTCGAGCCCGGCCATGTCGGCGGCGGCGACGCGCAGCAGGTTGAAGCTGCCGATCAGATTGACCTCGACCACCTGGCGGAACTGGTCGAGCGCCATCGGCTTGCCGTCGCGGTCGACGATGCGCCCCGCACGGCCGATCCCGGCGCAATTGACGACGATCCGCGCCGGCCCGTGTTTCTCGCGCGCGGCGGCGACCGCCGCTTCGGCCGCGGCCGCGCTGGTGACATCGCAGGCGAGGCCGACGCCGCCCAGTTCCTTGGCCGCCGCTTCGGCCGCCACCCCATTGATATCGAGCAGCGCCACCTTCGCGCCGGCGGCGACAAGCGCCGCGGCGGTCGCCCGGCCCAGCCCCGACGCGCCGCCGCTGACGAGTGCCGCTACTCCGCCGATGTCCATCGTTTTTCCTCCGGTCA
>JASHUW010000392.1 GCA_030039815.1 Alphaproteobacteria bacterium | reverse complement strand
ATGCCGATCAGCCCCGCCCTACTCGAACGGCACCTGCCTTGACGTCGCTTTCGCGGCTCCCCTAATTTTGAGGGACGGATGACAAAAAGGATGCAGCCGATGAAGCCGACCGCGGTCAGCGATGGCACTTTTGACAGCCTGGTGCTCGGCGCCAAGGAGCCCGTCCTCGTCGATTTCTGGGCCGAGTGGTGCGGCCCGTGCAAGATGGTGGCGCCGTTCCTCGACGAGTTGGCGGAGGAGATGAACGGCAAGTTGACCGTCGCCAAGGTCAATATCGACGAGAACCCGCAGACCCCGCGCAAATTCGGCGTACGCGGCATTCCGACGATGATCCTGTTCAAAAACGGTCAGGTCGCCGCGACCAAGGTCGGTGCGATGCCGAAGAGCAAGCTCTACGAGTGGGTCGAATCGGTCCTTTAGCGCGCACGCAGCAGCAGCCTTGAAGAAATGGCCGGTTCGCACCGGCCATTTTCGTTTTCGCCCAGGCCTGGCGGGGGTGACCCGACCGCCCCGGCAGAGTGCGTGCGGCGGAAATTTGGTTCAGCCGCCAGAGTTCAGGAATTTTCGCGCAGCACCACGCCGGCGAAATGCAGCGAGCCGCAGATCAGCACCCGGCCCGGTCCGCCCCCCGCCTTGATCGCTTGCAGCGCCGCCTCGATCGACGGGGCCTCCTGAGCGACGATGCTTACCGATTGCGCCGCCGCGGCGATCGCGGCAGCGGGCAGCGGGTTTTCCTCATCGGGGATCGTCACTGCGAAAAGACTTCGCGCCAAAGGCGCAAGCGGGGCGAGGAAGCCGGCGGAATCCTTGGTGTTGAGCATGCCGACGACAAGATGCAGCGGCCGGTCGCACCATCCCGCAGCAGCAGCGGCGAGCACCTCGCCCGCCGACGGGTTGTGCCCACCATCGAGCCATAATTCCCAGCCCGGCATCGCGTCGACGAGCGGGCCGCGCGTGAGCAGCTGCAGCCGCGCCGGCCATTCGATCCGGCGCAAGCCCGCGGCGAGCGCCGCGGGAGAGATCACCGTGCCAGGCAGGCGTTCGAGGCAGGCGAGCGCCGTGCCGGCGTTGGCGATCTGGTGCGCGCCCGCCAACAGTGGCAGCGGCAGGTCGAGTTTCCAGCGCTCGCCCTCAAAGCGCATGCCGTCCCCCGACGGCTCGCAGCGCCACTCCCGACGCCAGCGGAAGAGCGGCGCGCCGACATCAGCCGCATATCCCTCGATGACCTCTTCAGCTTCCGCGAGCTGGGGGCCGATCACCCCCGGCGCCCCCGGTTTGAGGATGCCCGCCTTCTCGCCGGCGATCGCCGCCACGGTTGGTCCCAAGAACGCCTGGTGGTCGAGCGATACCGGGGTGATCGCGGTCACCGCCGGATGCCGGACGACATTCGTCGTGTCGAGCCGGCCGCCGAGCCCGACCTCGAGCAGCGTGAAATCCGCCGGCACCAGCGAAAACGCCATGAACGCCGCCGCCGTCGTGACCTCGAAAAAGGTGATTTCGCCGCCGGCATTGGCGCGCTCGCAATCGCCGAGCAGCGAGGCAAGGAACGCGTCGTCGATCAGTTTCCCGGCGACCCGGATGCGCTCGTTGAAGCGCACCAGATGCGGCGAGGTGTAGACGTGCACGCGATAGCCGGACGCTTCGAGACAGGCGCGCAGGGTCGCGACCGTCGAGCCTTTGCCGTTAGTGCCGGCGACATGGATCACCGGCGGCAGCCTGTCCTGCGGCCGACCGAGATCGGCAAGCAGCCGCTCGATGCGGTCAAGCGACAGCGTGCGGCTGTTGACGGTGTCGATCCGTTTCGGGTGCAACCCGCCCAGTCGGGCGAGCACCCGGTCAAGCGCGGTGTCGGGCTCGCTCACGCGCCGCCGGCGCCCGCGGTCGCCGGGAGCCCCACCGGCTCGCGCAGCAATCTGAGGATGCGGGCGAGCGTCGCGGTCAGCTCGCCGCGCTTCACGACCATGTCGACCATGCCGTGGTCGAGCAGATACTCGGCGCGCTGGAAGCCTTCGGGCAGGGTTTCGCGGATCGTTTCCTGGATGACCCGCGCACCGGCGAAGCCGACGATGGCGCCTGGCTCGGCGATGGCGATATCGCCGATCGCGGCGAACGACGCGGCGACGCCGCCGGTGGTCGGATCGGTCAGGATCACGATGTAGGGCAGCCGCGCCTCCTTGACCATGTCCGCGGCGAGGATGGAGCGCGGCATCTGCATCAACGACAGGATGCCCTCCTGCATGCGTGCGCCGCCCGAGGACGGGACGACGATCAGCGCCGCCTGCCGCTCGACCGCGAGCCGCGAGGCGGCGACCAGCGCCTCGCCGACCGCGACCCCCATCGACCCGCCCATGAAGGCGAAATCGAACGCGGCGACGACCGAGGCGACGCCGCCTATCCGGCCGTGCGCGACGGCGATCGCCTCGCTGCCGGCGCCGAGCGCCGTCTGGCTCTCGCGCAGCCGGTCGACATAGCGCCGGCGATCGCGAAACTTGAGCGGGTCGGTCGGCGCGCGCGGCGGTTCCACCGCCTCGAACGACGCGTCGTCGAACAGCATCTTGAAGCGCTCGCCGCTGCCGATGCGGAAATGATGGCCGCAATGCCGGCACACCATCAGGTCGGCGGCGAGGTCGCGCAGGAACAGCGTCTGCTCGCAGCCCGGACACTGCTTCCACAGATTATCCGGCACCTCCTTGCGGCCGACCGCCGCGCGGATTTTCGGCAGGACGAAATTGGTGAGCCAGTTCGCCATCGCTGTGTCTTGGCCTTGGCTGTATTCGCTGTTTTTACAGCGGATTTACAGCCATGCCCGCTCCTCCGCGCACTCTATTGGCATCCCGTTTCGCCAGACCCGATACCACGCGATTTTGGCGAATTTCGGGTCGATGGCGGGCTACGCGGGCGCATAGCACACGGCCTCGATATTGTGGCCGTCGGGGTCGAGCACAAAGGCGCCGTAGTAGTTCCTCTGGT
>JASHUW010000391.1 GCA_030039815.1 Alphaproteobacteria bacterium | reverse complement strand
TTGCGTCGTGCTCGCCGAGGGGCTTGCCGGAAGCGAGGAGGCGTTTGTCGATTTGATGAACCAGAAGGCCCGGGAACTTGGCCTCAAGAACAGCCACTTCGCCAATGTTACCGGGCTACCCGACCCAAACGAATGGATGACCGCCCGTGACCTCACGACACTGGGGTTGCATATCATCAACGACTTCCCCGAATATTATCACTATTTTTCGGAAAAAGATTTCAATTTCAACAATATAGACCAGGGCAACCGAAACCCGCTGCTGTACAAGAACATTGGCGCCGACGGGCTCAAAACCGGTCATACCGACGAATCCGGCTACAGCCTCATCGGCTCGGTGGTGCGCGGCGAGCGACGGGTGATCGTCGTCGTTTCGGGGCTCGCTTCGATGAAGGATCGCGCCTCGGAGAGTGAGCGGCTGGTCGAATGGGCGTTCCGCGAGTTCAACAACTACAAGCTGTTCAACGCGGCCGACAAGGTCGACGACGCCGATGTCTGGCTGGGGCGCGACTCGCGCGTCGGCATGACCATCGCGAAGGATTTGACCGTGACGCTGCCGCGCCGTTCGCGCCGCGACATGAAGGTCACGGTGTCGTATGACAGCCCCATTCCGGCGCCGATCAAACAGGGCGAGGAGATCGGCAAGCTCACCGTGACCGCGCCCGGCGCCGATACGGTCGAGCGGTCGCTCTATGCCGCGGCCGACGTGCCGCCCATCGGCACGATCGGCCGCATGGCGACCTTGGCAGGCTATCTGATTTGGGGAACCCGACACTGAACCCCGGCAAATTCATCACCGTCGAAGGCGGGGAGGGGGCCGGGAAATCGACCCAGGTCAGGCTGCTCACTGAAGCGCTTGGCCGCGTCGGGATCGACGCGCTGGCGACGCGCGAGCCGGGCGGCTCGCCCGGCGCCGAAGCGATCCGCCGGCTGTTGCTTGAAGGCGACGCGGAGCGCTGGGACGCGACCGGCGAGACGTTGCTCTTCTTTGCCGCGCGCCGCGATCATGTCGCGCGAACAATTCAGCCGGCCCTCGCTGCGGGGAAGTGGGTGATCTGCGACCGCTTCACCGATTCGACGATCGCCTATCAGGGCTATGGCCGCGGCTTGCCGCTGGACGAGCTGACGGCGCTCCGGCATTTTGCGATCGGCGATTTTCGGCCCGACCTAACGCTCATTCTCGATCTGCCTGTTGACCAAGGCTTGGCACGCGCCGCGAGCCGCTCGACCGCCGATCGCTTCGAGCGGCTCGACCGGACGTTTCATCAGCGGCTGCGCGACGGATTCCTCGCCATCGCCACGGCCGAACCGGAGCGCTGCGCGGTAATCGATGGGTCCGCCGAAGTCGATGCCGTGCATCGCGCGATCATCTCCGCGGTGGCCGAGCGGCTGGGCGTCGGGTCGAAATGAGCAACGAACCCGAGGTGCCGCCGCCGCGCGCCAATCCCGACCTCGTCGGTCACGAGGCGGTAGAAGCAACATTGAAGCAGCTGGTCGATAGCGGCCGCCTGCCACATGCGCTGTTGCTGTCGGGGCCGCGCGGCATCGGCAAAGCGACATTGGCGTTTCGGCTGGCGCGCTATCTGCTGTGGCGCGGCGGCGAGGGGTCGGGACTCGACATGTTCGGCGCGCCCGCCGAGACCGGGCTTCCGGGCCTCGCGATCTCGTCGGAGAGCGGCGTGTTCCGTCGGGTCGCCGCGGGCGGCCATGCCGACCTCCTGACGGTCGAGCGCGCCTTCGACCCGCGTCGCAAGCGACTGCGCAGCGAAATTGTGGTCGACGATGTGCGCGAGATCGGCGCGTTCCTGCATCTCACCGCGGCCGAGGGCGGCTGGCGCGTGGTGATCGTCGACGGCGCCGACGCGATGAACCGCAACGCCGGCAACGCGCTGCTTAAAATACTGGAGGAACCGCCGCGCCGGACATTGCTGGTGCTGGTAGCGCATAGCCCCGGCAAGCTGCTGCCGACAATCCGCTCGCGTTGCCAGCGGATGAATTTGGCGCCGCTGGCGGATACCGACCTGCGGGCGTTGCTGGCGCGCTATTGCCCGGAGCTCGGCGAAGACGCCGCCGCCCGTGTTGCCGAGCTGGCCGAGGGCAGCATCGGCCGCGCACTCGAGCTAGCGGGGTCAGGCGGCGTCGAGCTCTATCAGACAATGTTGACGATGCTGGCTCGGCGGCCGGGGATCGACCCGTTGGCGCTGCACGGCTTCGCCGATCGGCTGGCGCGGGCCGAGGCCGAGGAGGCCTACCGTGGGCTCGAGGACTTGCTGCGCCAGCACCTGGCGCGGCTGGCGGCCGCCGCGGCGCGGGCCGGCGCGCGGAACGAGGCGGCCCGTTGGGCCAGGCTGCGCGAAGATATCGCCGATGATTTCGCGCGTGCCGATGGCCTCAACCTCGACCGCAAGCAGACCATCTTGAGTGCGTTTTTCGCGATCGACCGCGCGGTCGCGGCCGATGCGCGCTAAATTCGCCGCATTCGCGCCACCATAAGTGCCGGTCATGCTGGTCGACAGCCATTGCCACCTCGATTTTCCCGATTTCGCGCCCGAGCGCGACGCAGTGATCGGCCGCGCCTTCGCCGCCGGGGTCGGCACGATGCTGACGATCTGCACGCGGCTCGACCAGTTCGATGGGGTGAGGGCGATCGCCGAGGCCGAGCCGCGCATCTGGTGCTCGGTCGGCGCGCACCCGCACGAGGCGGCCGATCATGCCGACCTTCTCGCCGAGCGCCTGGTGGCGCTGGCGGCGCACCCAAGGGTCGTCGGCATCGGCGAGACCGGGCTCGATTTTCATTACGATCTGAGCCCGCGCGATATCCAGGAGCGGGTCTTCCGCGCCCATATCGCCGCGTCGCGGATAAGCGGCCTGCCGCTCATCATCCACGCGCGCGAGGCCGATGCCGAAATCGCCGCCATTCTCGCGGCGGAAAAGCCACCGCCCGGCGTGCTGCATTGCTTTACCGGAAGCCGAGCGCTGGCGGAAGCGGCGCTCAACCTCGGCTTCTACATCTCGATCTCGGGCATCGTGACGTTTCGCAATGCCGACGATCTGCGCGCGATCGTGCGCGATCTGCCGCTCGACCGCATGCTGGTCGAGACCGACGCGCCTTATCTTGCGCCCGTCCCGTATCGCGGCAAGCGCAACGAACCTGCCTTCGTCGCCGCCACAGCCAGGTTCGTCGCCGAGCTGAAAGGGATGGCGGCAGAGGAATTGGCGGCGGTGACGACGGCGAACTTCTTCCGCCTGTTCGCCAAGGCCGAGAAGCCGCAATGAAGATCACGATGCTCGGTTGCGGGGCATCGATGGGCGTGCCGTCGGTCGGCCTGGGATGGGGCGCCTGCGACCCCGCCGAGCCGCGCAACCGCCGGCGCCGCGTGTCGTTGCTCGTCGAGGCGCGCGGCAAGACGGTCCTCATCGACATGTCGCCCGATCTGCACGACCAGCTCGTCGATGCCGAGGTCACGCGCGTCGATGCGATCGTGATGACCCACGCGCATGCCGACCATCTGCATGGCATCGACGACGTTCGCGGCATCAACCGGGCCATGGCGGCGCCTATTCCGCTTTACGCCGATGCCCGCACGATCGCCGAGATCGAACAGCGCTTTGGTTACGCGCTGCGGCGGCCGCCGCAAGACGGCTTCTTCTATGCACCATGTCTCAAGCCGATCCCGATCGAAGGCCCGTTCGAGGCCGCCGGACTGCCGTTCAACCCGTTTATCCAGAATCACGGCTTCAGCACGACGCTCGGCTTTCGGATCGGCGCACTCGGATATTCAACCGATGTCGTCGAGCTCGACGATGCGGCCTTCGCTGCCCTGGCCGGCATTGAATTGTGGATCGTCGACTGCCTGCGCTACGAGCCGCATCCGACGCACAGCCACGTCGCGAAAACGCTGGCATGGATCCAGCGCGTCAAGCCGAAGCGCGCGATCCTCACCCATCTCGATCGGCTGCTCGATTATCGCGAGCTTGCCGCGCAGCTGCCGTCGGGGGTCGAGCCCGGCTATGACGGCCTGGTCGTCGAGCTGCCCGATCCATGATCCGCAAAGCAGCGCCACAAGACCGGCAAACGGTCGAGGCGATCGTCGACGAGGCCTATGCGCACTACATCGCGCGCATCGGCAAGCCGCCCGGCCCAATGCTTGACGATTACACGGCGCTGATCGGTGACGGCGCGGTCAACGTGCTCGAAGAAGCCGGCGGCGGCGTCGCGGCCATCATCGTGTTGCTGCCCAAGCCCGATCACCTGCTGCTCGACAATATCGCGGTGCGCAAGGATCGGCAGGGACAGGGTCTCGGCCGCCGGCTGATCGGGTTCGCCGAGGCGGAGGCACGCCAGCTCGGATATGTCGAGCTGCGGCTCTACACGCATGTGACGATGACCGAGAACATCGCGCTCTACAGGCGCCTCGGCTTTGTCGAGACCGGCCGCGGCAGCGATGCGGGATATGACCGCGTGTTCATGGCGAAGCGGCTCGGCTGAGGCGTCTAATTGTGCCTGGTATCGCAAGTGAAACATCGCCGCTATATTTTCCATAATATATATTATGCGATATATGGCGACAGTGTTCGACGGCATTCCTCAGCGATACGCCAATCACCGCCCTCGCCCCGCGGCGTCCGGGACCCCGTTGTGGCGATAAAGCCGCGTGACGTCTTTCCGGGTCGCCGCCAGCGATCCCGCGGCCGTGACCGGGGTGGCGTCGTCGCGCCGGAGCATCGCCAAGTCGGTTTTTCGATCGACAAGCCGCCCGACGGATGACGGAGGTTGCGCGCGACGATAGCATGCCGCCCCTCGCCACCGCTCATTGGATCGCGCCGTGGACCTGCCGCCCGGCTGCCGGCTCAGCATCGAAACGAACCCGTCCTGGGC
>JASHUW010000390.1 GCA_030039815.1 Alphaproteobacteria bacterium | reverse complement strand
GTAGCCGAGATGTCTGGAGCCGTTTTCCGCGGGAACGTAGACCGGCGCGACCAGGGTGATGTCGGGCAGATGCGAGCCGCCGATGAACGGGTCGTTGACGATAATCACGTCGCCCTCATCGGCGCCGCCAGCGGCGGCGACGGTGGCGCTGACCGCGCGCAGCATCGAGCCGAGATGCACCGGCACGTGCTCCGCCTGGGCGACGAGCTGAGCCTGCGCGTCGAAGATCGCGCAGGACGCGTCCATGCGCTCCTTGATGTTGGGCGAGAAGGAGGTGCGCTTCAGGACGACGCCCATCTCATCGGCGATCGATTCGAGACCGTTGCGCAATACTTCGAGGGTAATCGGATCGATGGTGTTGATGCCGTGCGATGGCATTGCCGAACTCCTATGATCTCGTCATTCCCGCGCAATCCCAGGGGGAATCCAGGGGCAAGCGGCAATGCAGTTGCCCTGGGTCCCCGCTTTGGCGGGGACGACGATTGGGTGAGCGGTCATGCGCCGACCTCCACGATGAGGCTGCCGAATTCGTCGATGCGGGCGCGGTCGTTGGGGTAGAGCACGGTCGTCGCCGAGATTTCCTCGACGATCGCCGGCCCCGCGATCTCGTTGCCGGCGAGCAGCGCCTCGCGCCGCCAGATGCGGCTGTCGCGCCAGTCGCCGCCGGAGGGACCAGCGGCCTCAAAATAGACGCGGCGCGCGCCGATGAGCGCCGCCTCGGGCGGGGTCGCGGCGCCGCGCTCGGGGCGCGGCAGCTCGGGCGTGTCGATGAGGCCGCGCGCGGTGACCGCAAAGCTGACGACCTCGACCGGCGCCGCCGGATCGCTGTGCCCGAAGCGGCGGCGATGCTCGGCATGGAAGGCGCTCGGCAGCGCCGCCCAGGCCGCGGGGCCGAATTCGGCAAGCGGCACCGGCAGCTCGAAGGATTGGCCGATATAGCGCATCTCGACGCGCATCTCGATGCGCTGGCGGTCGGGCGGGATGCGGTCTTCGGCGAGCGCGCGGCGCGCGGCGGCGAGCATCGGCGCGAAAGCGGCCTCGGCCTCGGCTGGCGAAAGATCGGCGAAGGCCGAGAGCCTCGTCTGCGACAGGTCGTGGCGCAGATCGGCGACCAGCAGGCCGAGCGCACAGAGGATGCCGGGGGTCGGCGGCACCAGCAGGCGCGGGATCGCCAGGTCGCGCGCCACTGGCGAGCCGTGCATGGGCCCGGCGCCGCCGAACGGCACCAGCGTGAGGCCGCGCGGGTCGTGGCCGCGCTCGATCGAAACCACGCGGATGCCGCGGCCCATGTTGGCGTTAGCGACGCGCAGAATGCCGGAAGCGGCGGTCACCAGATCGAGGCCGAGCGGCACGGCGATATGCGTCTCGATTGCCTGGGAAGCCGCGTCCATATCGAGCGTCAGATCACCGCCCAACTTGGTCTCGCCGCCAAAGCGGCCGAGCACGAGGTTGGCATCGGTGACGGTCGGCTGCGTCCCGCCGCGCCCGTAGCAGGCGGGGCCGGGGATCGCCTCGGCGCTCATCGGCCCGACCCGCAGCGCGCCGCCCTCGTCGATCCAGGCGATCGAGCCGCCGCCGGCGCCGATCGCGTTGATGTCGATGACCGGGATGCGGATCGGCGTGCGCTCGAGGCTCGCCTCACGCGTCACCTGCGGCTGGCCGCCGAGGATCAGGCTGATGTCGGTCGAGGTGCCGCCCATGTCCATCGTGATGATGTCGGGAAAGCCGGAGAGCGCGGCAACATGAGCGCTGGCGACGACCCCGCCCGCCGGACCGGAGAGCACCGTGTGCACGGGGCGCTCGCGCGCGGTGGCGACGGTCATCAGCCCGCCCGAGGCCTCCATGATCATCACCGGCACCTCGCGAGAGAGGCCGAGGCCGCGCGCCGGATCGGCGAGCAACTCGGTCAGGGAAGCGAGGTAATGCTCCATGATCGGCATCAGGAAGGCATTGAGCACGACCGTGCTCGTCCGCTCGTATTCGCGGAACTCGGCAAGAATGTCGGTCGAGGCGCAAACCGGGATGCCCGGCAGCATAGCGGAGAGGATCGCCTTGGCGCGGTGCTCGTGCGCCGGGTTGGCGTAGGCGTGCAGGAAGCAGATCGCCACCGCCTCGATCCCGCTCGCCCTGAGCCGGGCGGCGATGGCGCGTAAGCCGTCCTCGTCGAGCGGCGTCACCTCGTGGCCGAGCGGATCGAGCCGACCCCGCACGGTATGGCAATCTTCGCGCGGCACCAGCGGCGGCGGCCGGGTCTGGCGGATGTCGTAGAGGCTCGGCCGGTCCTGCCGCCCGATCAGCAGGATGTCGCGGAACCCCTCATTGGTGACGAGCGCGGTGCGCCCGCCCGTGCGCTGGATGACCGCGTTGGTCGCGGTCGTCATGCCGTGGCCGACATAACCGACATCGCCGCCGCGCGCACCCTGCAGACCGAGCGCGCGCCGCAAGCCCTCTACCGTGCCGAGCGCTCGGTTCTCGGGCGTGGTCGGCACCTTGGCGACGCTGACGCGCTTCGTCGCCTCGTCATAGGCGACGTTGTCGGTAAAGGTGCCGCCGACATCGGAGGCGACACGCAAACGATGGAGGCTCATCGCCACAGGACAGCGGGAATGCACGAGGGATGCAAGCACCGGTTAGGTCCAAGCGGTGTTTGTTCGGCTGGCATCACAGCGGCCATTCTTTTTGGTCGGTGGCTTGGGTTGCTCGTGCCCCTATTCGGCATTGGCCCGCCGCAACCAGGGTGCGCCGCGAAGGTTGACAGTGGACGAACGGATTACGCTATCATCAACGGAATCTAAGTGCTTTTTTCGCGAGCCCCCAGGCATGGCGCTCAATCGCCGCACGGATGGCACCTCTGTGGCATCATCGACAATTCCGCACTTCGGGGTCGGTGATGGTTTCAGCATAAGCGCTGACCTATTAATCACCCTGGACCAGGCCGAGGCGAAGCCCAACTGATGGCATGGCGTCACGCGCTCCCCTCCGCGTCCGGACACACCCGCATCCCTCGGATCTTAATGCTGCGTTGGCTCGTATTTGCGCTGACAATGATTTCCACGGGGTGCCAGCAACTCGGGCCGCTGGCGCTGGAGCAAGGCCGCGGGAAATATAACGAAAAGATCCAGATCACCTCGCGCGAACAATTATTTGCCAATATTATTCGGGTTGCGAATTCCGAACCGCCACTCTTTATGGACGTGAGCGAGGTTGACGCGGCCGAGTTGGTCCAGAGTACATTGAACGGTGGTGTCGGCGGGATCGGCACGCTCCTGGGACTTCAGGGTGCAGGGCCGTCGGTGCCGACATCGGCGACGGCGGGATCACTATCGACGAAAGTGGTGCCCAATCAGGCGGGAAACGCCGCGGGCAGCATCGAATATCAGGAATCACCGACGATTCGTTATTTGCCGCTCTCGGGGCAACCACTGATCCAGCAGATATCGACACCGATCAGCGTTCTTGCCTTAGTCAACTTGCTGAACTCGGACTGGCCGCACCTTTCCGTTCTTGATTTTGCGCTCGACAAGCTAGCGCCGCAGCCGGAGGATTATTACGCGGCGCTCGATGCAATCGTCGCTCTGCTCGACTATTCGGCGCTGTCGGTGACCGCCGAAAAGTCGGATGCGACGAAACGCGACGCCACCAAGCAGGAAATCGCTTCCGGCACCAACATCACGATCCAGACGTCGTCGCAGGAGGACCAGAGCCCGGATGCTTTGGTGCTGTATTTGCGACCGTATCATCCCTCTAAAGTCAAGGAAAACGCCGACATCAGCAGCGTCAACGGCGAGGTGATGTGCGATGGATCGATGATGCGGGGGGTTCCCTATGGCGCCGTGCCGATCCCCCCAAACGACGTTTTCGCAGCCGGTTTAACCGTGGCCAAGAGGGATATTCTGCAATTTTGGATACGGTTACTGCGGATCTATTTGGACACGCAAGGCAACGAGTTCGTGGCAAAATTCCCGCCGGCTTGGCGCACCACCACCGCCGATGACGTCAAGGTTCGCAAAGAAATCGACGCCCACCTAAAGGCTCTGGCCGGCCAGGTGACATCGATGAACGAGAAGCAGCTCGATGATAGTTTCTCTCAGCTCCCGGCGCGCATAGAAGTGCGCACATCGTCCGTGCCGAATTCACAGATAAGTGCTGAGAAAAGCACTTCGCACCGGACCAGCGACAAAAGGGCCTCGCCGCAGGCACCGCCCAATTCCGCACCCATCATCGCGACGCATTCGGCACTGGGGGTGCTGATGAGTGCACCGGGAGCCTGGATCGAGTTCCTGTCGCCGAGCGACTTCGAGGCAATTTACAATCGGGTGCCACCGTCTACCGGCGCTCTCCCGACCAACTTCTACTACGCCCTCACGATGAAGGAGGAGAACAGTCTTTGCCAACCTCGCAGCAATCCTGAGTGCTTTCATTTCGACGACCAGGTTGCAAAACCGGACTCGGTTGCCAGTTGCGTCGATCAATACGTGCGTAGGTTTGGCCCCATGACCAGCTTTTCGACCAAGGAGGACGTAAAGGACTACTCGGCGATGGCGATTGAAAAGCGCCTTGGGGTCATGCGCCGCTATCTACTGATCGTTGTCGCCGACCAGGCACCTCCAGACGCCTATGTCTCGTACGTTCACAACGGCAAGACCTACTACATCGACGGGAGGGACGTGGTGTCTCGCAGGAACTTTGCCTTGCTCGGCCAAATCATGACGATGATGGCGGTGCCCTCGCAAAGCGCTCCTCTCACCCCGAGCATCAGCGTTGGAGGATCGCACTGAAGCGACGCCGGTTGCTATCCCACCAACCCTCCGGTCGTCGGGCCCGATCAAATCACGTTCCTCAACTACTATTCCGGCCACAGCCGCGATTGGCGCGTGGCCCCGAAGGAAGAAGGCTCGCGGTTTAGGCCTAGGTCCGCTTGAAACAGCGATTGGCGTTTTCCCAGAACAGCTTTTTCGCCGTCTCACCGGCAACGCTCGGCCATTCGAGGATCTTGTCGATCGAGTTGGGGAACCACGATTCGAAATGCGGGTAGTCGGAGCCGAACATCAGACAGTTTTCGCCCAGATAGTCGCTCACCATGTTGAACATCTTCTCGTGCTCGTGGGCCTCGATGTTGCAGAACACGCGGCCGGCTTGAAAATGCTCGCTCGGCAGCATTTTCAATTTGGCGGTGCGGCCGACATAGCTCACCTGCTCGTCCATGCGGCGCACCCAAAACGGCAGCCAGCCGAAGCCGCATTCGAGCACGCATAGCCTGAGGCCCGGATAGCGGTCGAGAATGCCGCTGGCGAGGAACCCAGCCATGAAACGCATCGCGCCCCATGGGTGCGAGCACAGCCGCGCCAGATAGACATTGTCCCACATCTGGTCGTAGGCGGGGAAATAGGGCGGCGACCAGGTGAAGCTGTGGTGGACGATGGCGAGGTCGTGATCCTCGGCGGCGCGCCAGATCGGCTCCAGCGAGGGGTGGTCGACCGGCATGTCGTTGTCCAAGAGCGGCTGCACCGCGACCGCCCATTGAGTATTACCCCAGCGCTTGATCTCTTCGACGGCAGAGGCGACGTCGCGGGTCGAGGCGACGATCGGACCCTTGAGGCGGTCGGGATAGGGACCGCAGAACTCGCCCATGTGGCGGTGATAGGCGCGAATGAGGCCCACCTCGAGCGACGCGTCGGGCAGGCCGACGACGCTCGTCCACACCGACGGCACGAGGAAATGCACGTCCGAGCCTTCCTCGTCCATGTCGACAACACGGTTGTCGGAGCGGTCGTCGACGACACCGGGGCTGGGCCGCCGCTTGCCGCGCCATTGCCGCTCGTCGGAGGAGCCTTTGCGCGGCTCGGCCTCGCCGAGCGTCCGCTCATAGGCGCGCTGCTCGAAGCGGTAGGTGGTGCGCGGCGCGCCGTCGAGCGCGCGCGACTTCACCGTGACGCGGTAGGGCGCGAGCTCGGCGAGGCGCGAGCGG
>JASHUW010000032.1 GCA_030039815.1 Alphaproteobacteria bacterium | reverse complement strand
GACGTGTTCGATCTGCGCGACATCATGCGCTCGGTCGGTCAGCTGACCGCAGCGCGCGTCCAAGCCGCAAACCTGACGCAAACCGTTGAGCTGCCCGAGAATTTGCCGCCGATCTCAGGCGATGAGCGGAAGACGAAGCAGGTCCTGCTGAACCTCATTACCAACGCGGTCAAGTTCACCTCAGCCGGGGGTTCGATCACGGTCACGGCGCGCTGGGCTTTGGCCGACGGCCTCGCGGTCACCGTTGCCGATACCGGCATCGGCATTCCGGAAGAGGACCTGGAACGCGTCCTCAAACCCTTCGAGCAGGTCGATTCATCGTTCGCCCGCCAGCACCAGGGCACCGGTCTCGGCTTGCCGCTGGTCAAGGCGATCATGGAAATGCATGGCGGCCGCCTCGAGTTGAAGAGCCAGCTGGGCGTCGGCACGCAGGTCACCGTGGTCTTCCCGCCCGAGCGTGTGCTCGCCGCGTGTCCCGTCAAGGAAGCGCGCAGCGCGGCCTAGGCTAAGCGCCGCCCCATCTTTCCCGCCAGCTCGGATAGCCGCCGAGAGGTTCGGCGGCGACGATGGCGCGCATGATGGCGCGCGACAGGCAATCCGCGGCGGCGTTCCCGAGCCGGGTCAGGCGTGCGGGGTCCGCGGTGGCACCGGCGCCGGTCGACAGGGCGAAGACGGTATCGCCGTCGAGCGGGGTATGCGCCGGACGGATCGCCCGAGCGAGCCCGTCCTGCGCCATCATCGCGAAGCGCAAGCAGGCGCTTTTGTCGAGCGGCGCGTCGGTGGCGACGACGGCGATCGTCGTGTTGGCGCCGACCAGCCCGTCGCCGCACGCGGAAAAATCGTCGAGGTCGAGCGGCGCGTCCGGAATCGCCGGTTGCGGCGGGGTTTCGCCCGGCAGCGCCAGTTCGGCCGCCCAGAACCGCCCGCAATCCGGCCGCACGACCGAGCCGCAGCAATTGACCGCGACGATTGCGCCGACCGTAATGCCGTCAGCGAGGCGCAATGAGGCGCTACCGACGCCTCCCTTGAGCCTGCCGGCCTTGGCGCCGAGCCCGGCGCCGGTATTGCCGAGCGCGAAGTCACGCCCCGCCGCCGCGATCGCTTCCCGGCCGAGCCGGCGATGCGGCGGCTCGGCCGACCAATGCGTACGGCCGGGGAAATTGAGGTCGAAGAGGATCGCCGCCGGCACGATCGGCACCCGTGCCTTACCGACCGCAAAGCCGCGGCCGCGCGCCGCAAGCCAATCCATGGTCCCCGAAGCCGCGTCGAGCCCGAACCCCGAGCCGCCGGACAGCACGATGGCATCGACCCGCTCGACCAAATTCCCCGGTCGCAGCAGCTCGGTCTCGCGGCTCCCCGGCGCGCCGCCGCGCACGTCGACCGCGGCGATTGCCGGCGCCTCGGCCACAACCACCGTCGTTCCGGTGATCGCGTCGCGATCCTCGGCCTGGCCGACCAGGATCCCCGGCACGTCGGTGATGAGATTGCGCGGTCCCGCGGGCACGACATTTCCTTCTGTCATTCCGGAGCGCATCGAAGATGCGAACCCGGAACCTATGAACACGGTCCCATCCGCCGGCACTCCGGCACCCGTCAAAGCCGGCCGACGCACGTGTTCATGGGTTCCAGGCCTGGCGCTCTCCAGCGATCCCGGAATGATGAGCTTTTTTCCGGCACCGCTATAGCATGGAGCGCGGCTGGGGAGGACGGAACATGCCGACGACGCTGATCAAGAACGCCGATTGGGTCATCGCCTGGGACGAGAAGGCCAATCGCCAAGTCTATCGCCGCGGCGTCGATCTCGCGTTCACTGGCGACTGCGTCGATTTTATCGGTGCCGCCTATTCGGGCACCGCCGACCGCGTCATCGACGGCGCCGGGCTCATGGTGATCCCCGGCCTCATCGACATCCACTCGCACCCGCATCACGAGCCGCTCTATCGCGGCATTCGCGAGGAGCATGGCGTCGCCAACATGCACATGACCGGGCTCTACGAGCGTGGCCAGGCGTTTTCCGCGCCGGACGATGAAGGCCGCGCCGCCTCGGCCGAGTTCGCCTATTGCGAGCTGCTGCTCTGCGGCGTCACCTCGCTGGTCGATATCTCGGCGCCGTTCGACGGCTGGATCGAGCTGTTCGCGCGAAGTGGGCTGCGCGGCTTTCTCGCTCCCGGCTATGCCTCGGCGCGCTGGTTTCTCGAAAACGATCTTGGGCCCTCCTACGACTGGAACGAGCCCCGCGGCCGCGCCGGTTTCGCGACGGCGCTCAGGGTCATCGATGCCGCGCTCGCGCATCCTTGCGGCCGGCTCTCGGGCGTGGTCTCGCCGATGCAGATCGACACCTGCAGCGAGGACTTGCTGCGCGATAGCCGCGCTGCGGCGATCGACCGCGGCCTGCCGTTCACCACGCACTGCTCGCAAAGCGTCAACGAGGTGCGCGAGATGATCCGCCGCCACGGCATGACGCCGATCCAGTGGGCGCATAGGCTCGGCCTGCTCGGCCCCGGCACGATCCTCGGCCATGCGCTGTTCCTCGACACACATTCCTGGGTGCGCTGGCACACCAAGGACGATCTGCGCCTGCTCGGCGCCAGCGGCACGGCGGTCGCGCATTGCCCGACCCCCTTCGCCCGCTACGGTCAGGTTATGGAGCATTTCGGCGACTATCTGCGCGCCGGCGCGGTGATGGGTCTGGGCACCGATTGTAGCCCGCACAACCTCGTCGAGGAAATGCGCAAGGCCTCGGTGCTGGCGCGCATCGCTGCGCGCGACATCCACGCGGTCGACGTCGCCGATTTCCTGCATGCGGCCACTGCGGGTGGTGCGACGGCGCTGTTGCGCGACGATATCGGCCGGCTGGCGCCCGGCAAGAAGGCCGATCTGGTGCTGGTCGATCTGACCTGTCCGCAGATGCAGCCGCCGCGCGATCCGCTGCGCAGCTTTGTCTATCACGCCGCCGATCGCGCGGTGCGCGACGTGTTTGTCGATGGCGTGCAGGTGGTCGCCGACCGCAGGGTGCTGACGATGGATCAGGCCGACGCCGCGCGGCGCCTCGCGGCGGCGCAGGAGCGCATGGAAGCCGCCGCGCCGCAGCACGACTATCTGCGCCGCAAGGCCGAGGAGATCACGCCGCTCAGCTTGCCGGTCTCGGACTAGGCCTGTGCCGCCGGCGGGCCGCCGAGGACAATCTGCTCATCCTCGAACCGCTTCTTCATGCGGCGGTTGAACTCGCGCTGTACCGGCCAGCGCCCGCCATCGGTGCAGACGATCTGTCCGGTGATCGTCACGCCCCACGGCCGCACCTGATCGACCCCGAAAATCTGCAGGTCGCCCAGCATTTTCGGGCCGAACTCCTCATCTTGGCGCAGTGCAGCGCCGATCTCGGCGAGCACTTCCATCACCCGGTCGACATCCTCGGTGAAGGCGACGGTGACTGAAACCGCGGCGTTGCCGAGCCCGCGATTGCTGTTGGTGATCGTCGTCACCGAGCTGAACGGGATGATGTGCACCGACCCGTCGCCGGCGCGCAGGCGCAGCGTGCGCACCGACAATTGCTCGACCGAGCCTGACAGTCCCGCGGCGGTCACCGCGTCGCCGATCTGGATCGCATTCTCGAACAGCACGAACATTCCGGTGATGACGTCCTGCACCAGGTGCTGGGCGCCAAAGCCGATGGCGATCCCGGCGACCCCTGCGCCGGCGAGCAGCGGCGCGATGTTGACGCCGATCTCGGAAAGCGCGGTCAGCCCGACGATGGCGACGATCGTCACCAGCAGCGTCGTCCTGAGCAGCGGCATCAGCGTCAGCAACCGCACCGAGCGCACCTGACCGCCGGGGCTGGCCTGCGCCAGTTGCCGCTCCAGGACGGCGTGGCTGACTTCCCAGATCGCAATCGCCGCCACGACCGCGACAGTCACCGTCGCCAGCGCCGATATGAGGCGCGTGCCAATTCCGCCGGCGACAAGCCAGGCGAAGGCGGGCGCGCCCCATAGCTGCAACATCACGATGCCGCACAGCACGGCAATGACGGTGGTGGCGAGGATCTCCAGCGGCCGCCGGTAGCGCGCGATGCGCTGGTTAAGGCCAGGAAGCTGATCGCGCGCGTCCGGATCGAGACGCAGCAGCCGCTCGATCGTGCCGAGCACGACGATCGTCAACAGCCGCGCGGCGATGATCGCCGCCAGGGTTACACCCGGAAAGTACAGCCCCGACAGCCCGCCACGCGTGCCGGTCGCCAGACCGATCCAGAAGCTGACGATCGCGACCACCGCGAGGTACGGCCATGCCTCGGCGAGCCAGATGCGCCACCGCGCCGCATCGCGGCCCGTGCCGCGGACATAGGCGCCGACCGCGTGCCGCGAGCGGATGACGACGCCGATCAGCATGAGCGCGAGAACCAGCGAGATCAACCGCTCGAAACCGTCATGTGCGCTCTGGTCGAGGCCGAGCAGCAGCGCGACCTCGACCAGCGCGTCGCCGAAAATCGCGACGACGACCAGACGCCGCACCCACACGATGACGAACCGTGCGTCCGCGTCGTCGAGGCGCCACAGTCTCAGGCGCGGATCGGCCGGCGACAGCAACAGACGGGCGACGCACATCGCCGCACGGCACGCGGCATAAGCGTTGACGATGGCGATCACCACGAGGCGCGTCTTTTCGTCGATGCCCGGCAACACGCCGACCAGCAGGTTGCCGATGGCGGCGAATACCGCGACCGGCACCAGATCAAGCACGAGCCGGATCAGCGCATAGGGCAGCAGCCGCAACAGGCGCACGCTGTCGCCGTTGCTGCCGTGGGGCAAGTGCCGGGTTAGCGTATCTCGTGGCCGGCGCAGCGCGAACGCGGCGAAGAATTCGAGGAGCAGCGCCAAGCCGAAGATCAGCGCCAACCATCCCGCGGCGACGGCAAAGCCCAATCCGGCCTGCGGATTGGTCTCCAGTTCGATGAACCAGCGGCCCAGCGCCGGGAGATTGTTCATCGTCCGCAGCGTCGCGGCCGCGTCGCCGGCCAATCGCACGCTCCAGCGCGAGGCGGCGACCAGCAGCTGCGCGCCGAGGCTGTTGGGTTGCAGCGTCACTTCGCTCGTGGGCTTCGAGGCCGCGGCTGCCGGGGTGGCTGCAGGAGCGGGCGCGGCAGGAGCGGTCTCTGCGATCGCCCGCAGCGTCGCGATCAGCTCGGCGCGTTTTTGCGGGTCCTGCAGCACGTCGAGCGCCTGCCGTGCCTCGGCCGTGGTGAGCGCGGCCGTGTTGGCGGGCGCCTGGCTCGCCGGCGCTGTGGTTTGCGCGCGAACACCCGCCGCGTGACCCGCGACGACCACGAAAAGGACCAGGCACAATAGCGATTTCATCATCGGGAAACGCGGTTCATCTGCGGAATGTGGCTGAAACGATCGCCGGCGCGTCGGGCCGCACCGGCCTTAACCCCCTGATTTACCACGCGATCGACTTTCTCCTCTGGAACTCCGGCGATGCATCCCCACACCGGGCGTTCTCGCGTTATGCCCTCGGTAAACGCCGAAATTGAGACAGATATCCCGGCGCGCCTCGATCGCTTGCCTTGGTCGCGCCTTCACGCGCCGGTCGTGGTCGCGCTCGGCAATTTTGTCGCCCCGCTGCTCCTCGGACCGCCGTTCCACACGATCGGGCGCAGGACGATGATCGCGTCTACCTACCCCCTCAGGCGCGTGCTCACATCGTCGGCTATCTGCTGGGCCGATCTCCGCGCGGTGAAATTCGACGCCGTTGCGCGCATAGTCAAAACATGTCGGCCCCGCGCCCCGAAACTTGGCTCCGCGTCACCCCGAGCGGGCTTTATTGCGAGCCGGGCGATTTCTTCATCGATCCGACCCAGCCGGTCGATCGCGCCGTCGTCACCCATGCGCATAGCGACCACGCGCGGCCCAACAACCGGCACGTACTGGCGACAGCGGAAACCCTCGCGATGATGCGCCAGCGCTACGGCGGCGAAGCGGGCGGGTCGGTGCAGGAAGCGCGCTATGGCGAGACCGTGACGGTGGGCGGCGTTGCGGTGACCTTGCGCCCCGCCGGCCATGTGCTGGGCAGCGCCCAGGCGGTGCTGGAATACCGCGGCAACCGGGTCGTCGTCTCCGGCGACTACAAGCGCCGCCGCGACCCGACCTGTGCTCCGTTCGAGCCGCAACCCTGCGATGTCTTCATCACCGAAGCGACGTTCGGGCTTCCAGTGTTCCGTCACCCGCTTGACGGTCATGAGATCGCCCGGCTGCTCCACTCCGTGTCACTGTTTCCCGAGCGCTGCCACCTGGTCGGCGTCTATGCGCTCGGCAAGTGCCAGCGCGTCATCGCGCTGTTGCGCGAGGCGGGTTACGACGCGCCGCTCTACCTGCACGGCGCGTTGATCGGCCTTTGCGAGCTCTACGAGCGCCTCGGCGTCGCGCTTGGCCCGCTATTGCCGGCGACCGGGGCGTCGAAAACCGAGCTTGCCGGCCAGATCGTGCTGGCGCCGCCCGGCGCCTTTGCCGACCGCTGGTCGCGTCGCTTGCCCGATCCGGTGGCGGCGATGGCCTCGGGCTGGATGCGCGTCAAGCAGCGCGCCAAAGCGAGCGGCGTCGAGCTGCCGCTGGTCATCTCCGACCACGCCGATTGGGACGAGCTGAGCCAGACCCTCGCCGATGTCGGCGCGCCGGAAATCTGGGTCACCCACGGCAACGAAGAGGCGCTCGTCCATTACGCGACCGGCGCCGGCTTCAAGGCCAAGGCGCTGGCGCTGCTCGGCTACGAAGACGAGGAGTGAGCCGGGATGAGGTGGATGCGCCCCGCGACCGCGCGCACCTTGCGCGGCGCCGCGCGCCAGATCGCGGCGGCCGAGACCGCGTTGAGGCCGATGCACATCCAGAAGGTCGGCGCGTAGCTGCCGACGAGGTCGTGCAGCGTGCCGGCGACCCACGGCCCGGCCGCGCCGCCCACGATCCCCGACAGCATCACCACCCCGAAAATGCTGCCCTGGTGCTTGCCAGCGAAAATCTCCGCCGGGATCGGCCCCATGACCGAGGTCAGCGCGTAGCCGAGCGTCCCTTGCGCGACGACCATCGCCCACAGGAGCGCCATCGTCGGATGGGCCTGTAGCGCGATCAGCGCCAGGCAGCACAAGACGAACCCGCCATTGGCGATCGCCCAGATCCATTCGCGGCCGATGCGGTCGGAGAGATGGCCGAGCGCGATCTGCCCCGGCACCGCGACGAGGCTCACGAGACCCAAGGCCCAGGCCGCGTCGGTCGCGGAGAAGCCGATCTCGGTCAGGTATTTGGTCTGGTGCACCTGCACCGCGTACCAGGCGAAGAGGCTGCCGAAATAGCCGAGCGCCAGCCACCAGAAGCGCCGTGTCTTGACCGCGCGGCCGAGCGTCCAGTCGACCGCCGCCCAGGCGGGGTCGACGATGTTGCTGCGCCCGCTGCTGGCGGCCCTCGCGGCGTGCTCGCCGTCGGGTTCGAGGCCGATATCCTCCGGTCGGTGCCGCAGCAGCAGGTTCAACGGCCCGAGCAGCACCAGCACCAGGATGCCGAGCATCCAACACCCGCTGCGCCAGCCGCCGCTGCCGATCAGGTATTGCAGCCACGGCAGGATGATGATCGAGCCGACCCCGACACCGGAAAACGCGATGCTGATCGCCAGCCCGCGCCGGCGCACGAACCAGTGCGGCAGATAGATCGATTGCGTCGTGTAGGTGAAGCAATTCACCCCGGCGCCGCACATCGCGCCGAGGGTCAGGTAAAGCTGCCACGGCTCGCGGGCGAGGGTCGCGAGCAACAGGCCCGCGCCCATCGTCGCGATCCCCGCCTCGACGATGAGCCGCGGTCCGCGCCGGTCGATCAACCGGCCGACAAACGGCGTGACCAGCGCCGACAGCAAAAAGCCAAACGAGAAGATGCCGGCGGTGAGGCCGCGGTCCCAGCCGAAATCCTTGAGGATCGGCGGGTAAAGCAACGAGAATGCGGTGCGCGCGTTGACCCCGACCGCCATCGTCACGAACGACACGCCGACCAGCAGCCAGCCATAGAAGAAGGGCAGACGGCTTCGCCGGTGTGCGGGCGATGCCGGCGCGGCTGAGGTGTTTTCGCTCATGGCGATCCTTATACTTCGGTCGATGAGCACAGTGACGACCCAACTCTTCGGCCGCGGTCTTACCGTCAGGGATCCGCTGCCGTGAACCGGTTCGCCGCGCTTCTCGACGCGCTGCTCTTCACCCCGTCGCGCAACGGCAAATTGCGGCTGATGCAGGAGCATTTCACGACCCAGCCCGATCCCGAGCGCGGCTGGGCGCTCGCGGCGCTGACCGGCGAGCTGGTCTTCGCCGAGGCCAAGCCCGGCCAGGTGCGGGCGCTGGCGATGGCGCGGGTCGATCCTGAGCTATTCGCCTGGTCGCTCGATTTCGTCGGCGACCTTGCCGAGACCGTGTCGCTGATCTGGCCCGAGAAATTCCCTCTCCCGCATGCGGGAGAGGGTGGCTCCGAGCGCAGCTCGGAGACGGGTGAGGGTAACGATGAACCTCTCCGCCTCTCTGAAATCGTCGAAACGCTGCGGGTCGCGAGCCGCGCCGAAGTCGGCGCCCATCTCGCCGGCTGGCTCGACCGGCTCGACGCCACGGGACGCTGGGCGCTGCTGAAGCTCGTGACCGGCGCGTTGCGCATCGGCGTCTCAGCCCGGCTCGCCAAGACCGCGCTCGCCGAAGGCGCCGGCGTCGGCATCGAGGAGATCGAGGAAATCTGGCATGGCCTCGCACCGCCTTACGCGCCGCTCTTTGCCTGGCTTGACGGCAAGGCCGCGCGGCCCGCGATCGGCGATCTGCCGAATTTCACCCCACTCATGCTGTCCCAGCCCTTGGAGGAGGACGACCTCGCTGCGCTCGACCCCGCTTCCTACTTCGCCGAATGGAAATGGGACGGCATCCGCGTGCAGCTGGTCTCGCGCAGCAGTGAGCGGCGGCTCTATTCGCGCTCGGGCGACGAGATCGGCCCCGCCTTCCCCGACATCATGGAGGCCATGCCCAGCGACATCGCCCTCGACGGCGAGCTGTTGGTGATCCGCGATGGCGAGGTCGCGCCGTTCAACGATCTGCAGCAGCGTCTCAACCGCAAGACCCCGACTCCGAAAATGCTGACCGAGTTCCCGGCGGCGGTGCGGCTCTACGACATTTTGCGGCTGGGCGAGGAGGATTTGCGGCCGCTGCCGCTGGTCGAGCGGCGCCATCGCCTCGTCGCCTGGTACGGCAATGCGCCGCGGCCGCGGCTGGACCTGTCGCCGCTGGTGCCGTTCGAGAACTGGGACGACCTCAAATCGCTGCGCGACGACGCCCGCGCCAACGGCATCGAGGGGCTGATGCTGAAGCGGCGCGACTCGCCCTATCTCTCGGGCCGGCCGAAAGGGCCGTGGTTTAAGTGGAAGCGCGGCGCGCTGACCATCGATGCCGTGCTGATGTACGCTCAGCGCGGTCACGGCAAGCGCTCGTCGTTCTATTCCGATTACACCTTCGGCGCGTGGCGCGACGGTGGGCTGGTGCCGGTCGGCAAGGCCTATTCCGGCTTTACCGACGACGAGCTGCGCCTGTTGGACAAATGGGTGCGCGATAACACCGTCCGCCGCTACGGGCCGGTGCGCGAGGTCGCGCCCGGCCTCGTGCTCGAAATAGCCTTCGATAGCGTGCACCGCTCGACGCGGCACAAATCCGGCGTCGCGATGCGCTTCCCGCGCGTCCACCGCATCCGTTGGGACAAGCCCTTCGCCGAGGCGGATACCCTGGAGAATTTGGAGCGGATGGTGACGTGAGCGCGGTATTCGCACCCGCGCTCGGCCACGGTCGCGTGGCCCGGATGGGGCTCGCCGGGGCCGGCGCCTTCGTCTTCGCGGCCTTTGCCGTGACCGTGGCTCTGCCGCTGGCGACCTACACGACATCGCTGGCGCTGTTCGGGCTGTCGCACGTGCTGAGCGAGCTCACCTATATCGGCCGCCGCTTCGGCTCGAGGTTGAGCGGCATGGCGCTGCCGCTCGGCGTGCCGATCGTCATCGCGGTCGCGGCGCGCGTCGCGGCGGTGCGAGGTGTGCTCCCGCCGGCGGCGGATGCCGTAATCGAGCTGGGTGCCGCCGCGGTGCTGGCGGGGTTTGCGGCCTGGTGCATGCGCCGCTATCGCGCCGCCGGCGTGGTGGCGGGCCTCGTCCTCGGAGCCGGCGCGGCGACGGCGCCGTTCCAGATGCTGCTCGTGCTGGCGGTTCTCCACAATCTGACCCCGCTCGGATTTTTTGCCGAGGCGCTCGGCGCCGAGCGCCGCCGCCGCGCACTGGTCCTGCTGGCCGTCCCGCTGGTCGCGCTGCCGCTGCTGATCGCCACCGGCCTGCCGTATCGAGCGCTGGCCCGGATGGGCCTCGAATGGCCGGAGGCGCGGTTTCTGGCGAGCGGCCCGCTTGCGTTCAATCTCGGCGCCTATGTGCCGGTGAGCCTGGTGTCGAGCGAGTGGGCCTTGCACGCGTTCAGTGCGGCGGTGTTCGCGCAGATCATGCATTACGCGGCGGTGATCCTGCTGCTGCCGCGGCTGGCGCGCGAGAAGCGCACCCGGGCGATATCGCCGTGGCCCATGCGCGGACTGGCGGTTGGTGCGGCCGCCGTCGCGGCGCTGGGGCTGTTGTTTTTCGTCGATTACGGCCTGGCGCGGCAGCTTTATGGGATGGCTGCGCTGGTCCATTCCTGGCTTGAGATACCGGTTCTGCTGGTGGCGCTGGGCGGCGTTGCCGGGGTTCAGTACACCAGGGCGTAGTAGAGCAGCCCGGCGGCGGTCGAGGCCGCGTTGGCGATCAGCGAGGCGACCAGCGCACGGCGCCAGACCAGCGGTACAACCAGGCGATAGGCGACGCTTTCAGCGAGCACCACACCACTTTCGACGAGCGCCACCGACCCGCCGTATCCGATCTGTCCTTCCAGCCGGGGGATCAGCACCCAGGCGATCGGATGCGTGACCAGTGTCCCGAGCGACGCGGCGAGGGCGGCGTTGAGCCCGCTGCCCCAGCCGACCGCCCGGATCAGCCCGAACGCGACCATGGCCTCGATGGCGATCGACGTGACCAGCGCGGTGGTTTGGCTCATCCTCGAATTGCCTTGCGCAATTGGCCTCGCGGGAAAAGCGGCGCAGGATGGGGTGTTGCGAGTGCCCAGGAGGGGAAGGTCGATGCGCACCGCCGCGGTCATGGCGTTGGTGTTCGGTGTCTCTGCGATCGGCGTCGCGAGCGCCGACATACCGCCGTTGCCAGGCGAGCAGCAGCGCTATCTTCTTAGCGTCATCGAAAGCGCAAATCATCCCTGCGGCGAGCTCGGCTCGTACACCGCGGCGACCGGCAGCGACGCCGACAACTACACAAGCCAGGGACTCGACGCGTTTGTCGTCTCTTGCAGCAATGGCAAGACCTATCTCGTCGCGGTGCCGCGGCGGCGACCGGGTCCGCCACTGCTCGACCCGAGCGGCAAGCCGGTTCCGTCCCCTGAACCGGTCGTCAAGGAGATGAGCCCGTAACGATCGCGGTAGCGCCGGCGGATGTCTGCCGGCTCGCCATTGGCCGCTCGCGGTTTTTCTTGAAATTTGCCGCCAATCCACGATATGGGGCCGGTTCGAAAATTTCGGCGCCCAGCGCACGATCCAGCAGGGAGGAGCGGCGATGAACGCGACCCTCACGCTCGTCGATCTGGCCGGCACGATCGCCCTGCTGCTGTGGGGCGTGCACATGGTGCAAACCGGTATCCAGCGCGCCTTTGGCCCCAATTTGCGGCGGGTGCTTGGCCGCGCGCTGGGCGATCGCTTCCGTGCGTTGCTGGCCGGGCTCGGCGTCACCGCGATCCTGCAGAGCAGCACCGCGACCGGGCTGATGGCGGCGAGCTTTGCCGCCGGGGGGCTCGTCGACCTGGTGCCGGCGCTGGCGGTGATGCTCGGCGCCAATATCGGCACCACGCTGATCGTGCAGGTGCTGTCTTTCGACGTCAGCCGGGTCGCGCCGCTCTTTATCCTGATCGGCGTCGTGCTGTTCCGCCGCGGCGGCCAGTCGCGGCCGCGCGATTTGGGCCGCGTGGCGATCGGCCTCGGCCTGATGTTGATCGCGCTCAACGATCTCCTCGCGCTGATGACGCCATATGAGGACGTGCCGAGCCTGCGGCTCTTGATGGGCTCGCTGGCGACGCAGCCGCTGCTCGACGTGCTCCTCGCGGCGGGGCTCACCTGGCTTGCGCATTCGAGCGTCGCCACGATCCTTCTTGTCGTGTCGCTGGCGGCCAATCAGGTCGTACCGCCGGATTGCGCCTTCGCCCTGGTGCTCGGCGCCAATATCGGCTCGGCGCTCAACCCGCTGATCGAGGGCGGCGTCGGCGGCGATCCGGTCTCGAAGCGCCTGCCGATGGGCAATCTGCTGAACCGGGTGGTGGGCGCGGTGATCGCGCTGGCGGCGATGCGCTGGATCGGGCCGTGGATGGTCGTGTTCGACCCCAATGCGGCGCGCGCCGTCGCCGATTTCCACACTGTGTTCAATCTGGCGACGGCGGCGCTGTTCCTGCCGTTTCTGGGTCCGTACGCGCGCCTGCTCAAATGGATGCTGCCGGCGCGGGCGGTGCCCACCGACCCGGCGAAGCCGCTCTATCTCGACGAGAATGCGCGCGAGGTTCCGGCGATCGCGCTGGCCGGCGCGGCGCGCGAGGCGCTGCGCATGGCCGATGTGCTCGAGACGATGCTGCGCAACGCGCTCGACGCCCTCGGTGGCGACCGCAAGCAGGTCACCGCGACCAAGGGCCTCGACGATGTGCTCGATCGGCTATGCCGCGAGATCAAAATCTATCTTACCGCGCTCGAGCCGGATTCACTCGACGATGCGGATAATCGCCGTCTGTCGGAAATCCTCAGCTTCGTGACCAACCTGGAGCATGCCGGCGACATCGTGGTGAAGGGGCTTGTCGCGATCGCCGCCAAGCGGCTGAAGCGCGGCCTCGCATTCTCGGCCGAGGGCCAAGCGGAAATCCGCGGGATGCTGGAGCGGCTCGCCGGCAATGTGAGCGCCGCGGCGGCGGTGTTCATGACCGAAGACCCGCGCGCGGCGCGCCGGCTGCTCGCCGAGGAGGCGGTGTTCCGCGACCTTGAGGCGCAAGCGACCGAGACGCATTTTGCGCGCATCCGGGCGGGCCGCGTCGAAAGCGTCGAGACCAGCGCGCTGCATCTCGATGTGCTGCGCGACCTGAAGCGCATCAACGGCCACCTGACCGCGGCCGCCGACACGGTGCTCGACCACATCGGCGAGTTGC
>JASHUW010000389.1 GCA_030039815.1 Alphaproteobacteria bacterium | reverse complement strand
GGGTACGACAAGCTGGCACGGCTTCGCGCGGGAGATTTTCCGTGGTGCCGCGGCGCGCGGGCTCAAGACGCCACGCAGCGTCGAGCCGATCGCTACCGCAGCCTATCCGACACCAGCCGTGCGGCCACGCAACTCGCGGCTCGATTGCAGCAAGATCGGGCGCGTCTACGGCATCGCTCCACCGCCGTGGCAGAAGTCGCTCTCCACCGTGCTCGACGAGCTGATCCCGGTGGCGGCGTCGGCGGAGGCCCCTGTGGAGGTGGTGCGATGAAGGGCATCGTCCTCGCCGGCGGCATGGGTACGCGGCTCTATCCGATCACCCTCGCGGTCTCGAAACAACTGCTGCCGGTCTACGACAAGCCGCTCATCTATTACCCGTTATCGGTGCTGATGCTGGCCGGGATCCGCGACATCCTCGTCATCACCACGCCGCAGGACCAGGCGCAATTTCGCATGGTGCTGGGCAACGGCTCGGCGTGGGGCGTGTCGCTGAGCTATGCGGTGCAGACCGAGCCGCGTGGCCTCGCTGACGCATTTATCGTCGGCCGCGAGTTTGTTGGCCGCGACCGGGTCGCGCTGGTCCTCGGCGACAACATGCTCTATGGCGCCGGGCTCAGCGAGGTGCTTGAGGCCGCGGCGCGGCGCGAGACCGGCGCCACGGTCTTCGCCTATCAGGTCACCGATCCGCAGCGCTACGGCATCGTCGCCTTCGACCGCGCCGGGCGCGCCACCAGCATCGAGGAGAAGCCGGCGCAGCCGCGCTCCAACTGGGCGGTCACCGGGCTGTATTTCTACGACAACAAAGTTCTCGATATCGCGGCCGCGGTGCGGCCGTCGGCGCGTGGCGAGATCGAGATCACCGACGTCAACCGCGCCTATCTCGAGGCCGGCGAGCTCGACGTGCAGAAGCTCGGCCGCGGCTATGCCTGGTTCGACACCGGCACGCATGACTCGCTGCTCGAAGCGGCGGAGTTTGTCCGCACGATCGAACACCGCCAGGGCTGGAAGATCGCCTGCCTCGAAGAGATCGCTTGGCGTATGGGCTATATCGCGACTGACGATTTGCTGCGCGAAGCCGCCCGCTTCGACAAGAACGGCTACGGCGCCTATCTCAAAAGCGTCGCCGCCGAGAGCGAATAGCTCATCCTGCGCCGTCCTGTTGCCCGTTCGTGCCCGGTCTTATTCCGCTTGCGGCGTGTCGCCGCGTCGGGTCATCCGTGAATCAGCTTCCATATTGCCTCGCCCCCGACCTTGGCCAGGGGTCACCCGCCGCGTTGGCTGGGCGGCTCGCTCTCTGCCACGGGCCGCCGCTCCGGATCCAGCTGTGTCCAAATCTCGGCGTCGCGTCCGTAGAAGTCAGGGCGAAATTGCAACCGGCCATCGACATCCGCGAATGCGGTCTCGTACACCACGAATACCGGCACCGGCTGCGGCAAGGCGCTTTCGGTGGTGCTGCCCGTCGCGATCGCTTGGTCGATGGCCTCGATCGGTTGCTGCATCACCAGTGCAGCCAACTCGCGTGGCTTTTCCACCCGGATGCATCCATGGCTGATGCGACGGTCGTCGCGGCCAAACGCGTTTTTCCCCGGGGTATCGTGCAGGTAGACGTCGAACCGGTTCCGCATATCGAACATCAGCTGCCCGAGCCCTGAGTTGGGTCCCGCCAGCTGCTGTACTATGCCATCGGGCAGCATGACCATGTTGTGCTGCGCCAGGTAATTCGGGTCGTTGACGGTCTTCGGCAGGATCTCGTTGGTCGCGATGTCCGGCGGGATGTTCCATGGCGGGTTCAAGATAATTCCGTTGATTGTGGCCTGGAACTCGGGGCTCTGATTGCGCAGCCCGTCTTGGCCGACAATGACCTTTGTCGAGAAAACCGGCTGGTCGCCGCGGTACAGCACGGCCCGCTCGTCGGCAACGTTGACCCAAACGCGGTCCGGCGGCAGGTGCCGCGGCAGCCAGCGTTCCCGTTCGAGGTTCACCTCGATTTGGCGCAAGCGGGCCGTCGCGGTCTTGCTGCCGGCCGTTGCGCCAGACTGAAGGCTCTGCAAGGCCTGGCGGAGCAGCCGGTAAGTCGGCGTCGTCGGCGCTAGACCTTGGATCGCCGCCCCCGGGTCGGGGCTGGCGATAGCCGCGTCGAGCGCAGCAGCGACGTCGATCGGCTCAGGTGTCAACGTCTCGTCGTCTCTGCGGTGGTCGACCGGAATGACCCCGCGGGCCAGTGCGTCGGCGTAGGATAGGAAAGCGTCCGACAGCACCAACTCCCGATAAAGCGGCGGCAATGTCGGCGTTAGCAGCAGATTGGCGTGAAACAGTTCCGGGGCGAGGCCCTGATCGCCGGCGTGGAGCACGGCATTTGTCAGTGAGTTCGCTTCCGCCGGCCGTGTCGTCCATACTGGCTGGAAGCCATGGCGCGCGTAGAAGCGTTGCAGTAGTCCGACGTTCAGCCGCTCACCCGCGACGACGAACTCGGGCCCGTCGAGCAGCTTGCCGAGTTCGGTGTCGGCATATGCCGCCACGGGGGCGGACGGCGCCGGCGCGAAGGTTCCGCCGGGTCCCTGCTCCGCGGCATGAACTGCGGGCGCAGCAAGGGCACATGCTGCGGCAAGCGCGATCGCGGCGCCTGCACGCGATCCGACGAATGCTAAAAAGCCGCTCGTCAAGAAGCTCGATGATGAAAACAAGACGGCCTCACCGAAAGCGTGATCCCGGCATAAGTTGCACTGCCGCCGGTGGAAAACGGCGGCGCGAATTTGCGGTTCCGAACCGAGATTCGGGCAAAACCCACACGCGATAACCTTTCTCGAACAATTGTGCCCACCAGAACGAAGTTTCTTCAAGCCGCGGTAAAAGCGCCCCTTGATTTATCGACCCTCCGGTGTGGACTCGCGTCGGGAGCCGCGCAATGGACCGTCGTGGCGCCTAAAACCCGCTTTTTTGCCATGGCGCGGGAACCAGGAAACCTCCGCGCCGTTACTCGTTGCTGTCAATCACTTTGCGATTGCCCTATTGTACGCTTCTCTCAACTGTGGAGAAAACCGATGTCCGACGTCGAAAAAAAGGCCCGCCGCAGGCAATTGCGTAATGCGGCGCTGGTTGCCATCGTGATTCCCGCGTTCCTCGCGGCATGCGCCCCAGCGCCGGCTCCCGCTCCGCCGCCGCCACCGCCGGCACCCATGGCCGCTCCACCGCCGCCTCCGGCTCCGGTTCCGGTTGTCCGCGGCTAATCGACCGCGCGGTAAGGCGTAAGGATTCGATCCTCGAAGATCGACCTAACGCCATCGAGAGGGCACAGGCAAGGTTAGAGAGCGGGTACGCCAAGAACGCCCGCGCTATCTCCTTCGCCTGTGCCCATCCCACGGGCCGGACGCGGGTGCCTCAGCTCAGGGTGCAAACCAGCGGTTCGGCCAGATGCGGCTGAATGACCGCAACCTAGCCAAAGCCGAAATTCAAAACTGAGACAGCGCCCCCGGGCGCCGCTGCCCTTTTCGTATGGTTGCGATGCGCTAGACTGGGCGCGAATAGCGGGCTCGGCCGTGTCGGAGCGTGCCTTCGGGGAGGGACGGAACATGCAGGCGGATTACGTG
>JASHUW010000388.1 GCA_030039815.1 Alphaproteobacteria bacterium | reverse complement strand
GTTGGTGAGGTAGCCCTTCATCAACGTGTTGCTGCGCACCACCACCTCACCGATCGTCGCTCCGTCGGCGGGCACGTCCGCCATCGTTGCGGGATCGACGACGCGCTGCCGGTCGAGCGTGATGGTCTGCACGCCTTGCCGCGCCATCTTACCGGCGCGCTCGGGCAAGGGCAGCGTGTCCCATTCGTCCTGCCAGGCGCAGATCGTCGTCGGCCCATAGCTTTCGGTGAGGCCATAGAGATGGGTCACGCGGAAACCCATGCGCTCCATCGCCTCGATCACCGGCGAGGGCGGCGCCGCGCCGCCGGTCGAAGCCTCGACGATGTGGTCGAACTTGCGTTTCACCGCGTCGGGCGCATGCACCAGCATGTTGAGCACGATCGGCGCGCCCGAGAGATGCGTCACCTTGTGCTCGGCGATCGCCGCGAAGATCAGCGCCGGGTCGACCCGCCTGAGACACACATGCGTACCGGCCACCGCGGTCACACCCCAGGTATAGGTCCAGCCGTTGCAGTGGAACATCGGCAGGGTCCACAGATAGACCGAATGCGGCCCCAGCCCGAAGAGGATCGCATTGCCCATCGCGTTCAAAAACGCGCCGCGATGGTGGTAGACGACGCCCTTGGGGTTGCCGGTGGTGCCTGAGGTGTAATTGAGCGCGATCGGTGCCCATTCGTCGGTGGGCGGCGACCACAGGAAGCCGGGATCTCCCTCACCCAGGAAGTCCTCGTATTCGAGCTCGGCAAACTCCATCGGCCCCGGCCCGTCGGCGATCTCGACGACCAGGATCTTCCGGCCGAGCCGCGCCAGCACATCCTTGGCCACCGGCGCGAACTCGCGGTCGGCGACGAGCAGCTTCGCCTGGCCATGATCGAGGATGAAGGCGATCGAGGCGGCGTCGAGCCGGTAGTTGAGCGCGTTGAGCACCGCGCCCGCCATCGGCACCGCGTAGTGCGCTTCGAGCATCGCCGGGACGTTCGGCGCCAGCACCGCGACGGTGTCGCCGGCGCCGATCCCGCGCCGCGCCAGCGCCGACGCGAAGCGCCGGCAGCGTTCGCCGAATTCGCGCCAGGTGAAGCGCCGCTCCCCATCGATTACCGCGACCTTGTCGGGATAGACCGAAGCGGCGCGCGCGAGAAACGAGAGCGGCGTCAGCGCGGCGAAATTCGCCGCGTTCTTCGCCAGATGCGGGGCGTCGTACTGGTCTACCGAACCCATGCGACCGATCTTATCACGCGGAAAGATCGATCCAGAACGACAGCTTCGGCGCGCCCTCCGGCGTTTGCACCTGCCCCTCCAAGACGCCACCGTTCTTGAGGATTACCCGCTGCGACGGCTCGTTGTCCGGGTCGCAAGTGAGCTGCGCGCGCGTGAGGCCGCATTCGCGCGCGACCGGCAGCATCAGCCGCAGCGCCTCGGTCGCATAGCCGCGCCGGCGCTTCCACGGCACCACCGCGTAGCCGATATGGCCACTGACCTGCGGCGGCAATGCATCGGTGCCGCGCTGGTACCGCAAATTGATGCTGCCGCAGAACTCGCCGTTGTCGAGCCAGAACACGCGGTTTGGCAATCGCGGCACACGCGTCCCGTCATTGAGCGCGGTCGTCCCGTCCTGGCGGGTCAATTCGGTGATCAGCTTCACGGGGCTTTCCCGGTTGAGGGCGAGCTGCTCGCCCGACACGTCACGTGTCGTGCTCGGCGACCACCCGGCCTCCAGCGCGGCGACATAGCCCGCAATCTTGTCGAGGCTCGGCGAAACCAAGGCGAGCGGCTGCCGCGTCCTCGGCCGAGGCAGCCGCTTGCCGACCCGCACCGAATCTTCGCGCTCCGGGTTCGGGTCGAACCAGGGGCCGACCGTATAGCCGTGCCGCTGGTAGAAGGCGAGCGCTGGCAGCGCGGCGTTGAGCGACACCTCGTCGAACCCGAACGCCACCGCGCGCTCCTCGGCCATGCGCAGCATGAGGCCGCCTAGCCCCTGTCGTTGCGACGCGGAGCGGATCGCGATTAGTCGAAAGGCGGCGTGGTGCCGATCGAGGCAATCGATCCTGATCGTCCCCAGCGGCTCGCCGTCCCCAAAGAACAGGTGAGGCAGGTTGAAGGCGCTGAACTCGTCCGCGTCTTCCGGATCGTAGATCTTGTCCGGGTAGTAGCGGTCAAAGATCTCGCTGCGTCTTAGTTCGTGATACGCGGCCCATTCGGCATCGCCGCGCGGCCGCGACAACACATAGTCAGACATTCATCAGCGCCGCGACCCGCTCGCGGTGCCAGGTCGCGTCGCCGAACGCCACCTCGCTCGCCTTGGCGCGCTTCATGTAGAGGTGGAGGTCATGCTCCCAGGTCATGCCGATGCCGCCATGCAGCTGGATGCCGGCATTCGACACCTTGCGGCTGGCGTCCGACGCATAGGCCTTGGCCATCGACACCGCCAGCTGCGCGTCTTGCTGCTTCTCGTCGATCGCCCAGGCGGCGTAATAGGTCAGCGACTTGGCGTTCTCGATCTCGACCAGCATGTCGGCGCATTTGTGCTTGACGCCCTGGTAGCTGCCGATCGGCTTGCCAAAGGCTTCGCGCAGCTTGGCGTACTCGACGGTCATCTCCAGAATGCGCTGCGCGCCGCCGCACATCTCGGCGGCGAGCGCCACCGAGGCCGCGTCATAGACGCGGGCCAGCGCCGGCCAGCCCTCGTGCAGCTCGCCGAGCAGCGCCGTCTGCGGCACCCCGACATTGTCGAAGCGGACCTCGCATAATTTGCGCGTCTCGTCGATCGACGGCATCGCCGCGATGGAGAGCCCGGTCGCGTCCTTCGGCACCAGAAACAGGCTGACCCCGTCTTCCATCGTGCTGCCGTCGCGGGTGCGCGCGGCGACGACGATGATGTCGGCGAGATGCGCATCGGGTACGAACAGCTTCGCGCCCGACAGCGAGAACCCGCCGCCCGCCGGCCGTGCGGCGATCATGATGCCCGAAGCGTCCCAGCGCGCGTTGGGCTCGATCGCCGCCAGCGTCGCCCGCAGCTCACCCGCCACGATCCGCGGCAGGTATTCACCGCGCTGCGCGGCCGACCCCGCCTCGCGAATC
>JASHUW010000387.1 GCA_030039815.1 Alphaproteobacteria bacterium | reverse complement strand
CACCGCCCCGTTCCGGGACGACGCGAGCCCGTTCTTCTTGTCCGGCGTTACTCGCCGGCGAAGCCGCCCAGCCGCAATTGCAGCCGGACGCCGCACAGCTCATTGCCGCGATGGTCGCGCACGGCGATACCGTGGTGCTCGCCGGTTTCCAGCAGCTCGCGGGCGCGACCCAGCGCCTGGTGCTCGGTCGCGAATTCTTCGGTCGACACGGTGCGACGGGGCCGGACGGCGGCGCGCGGCGCCAGAATTTCGTTGTAGACGATGCGATAGGTCATGGGACTCCCCGAAACGATGAACCCGTTCGGCCCGCCGCGCGGCGACGGGCGCATCATGTGCGGCGCGTTCCGATTGGCGGTCTTTCAAATGGTTATGGCCCATCAGCTCCCGCCATTGCTGAGGTTCGAGATTAATAAAAGATCTTTAAGTGGCTCATTTGCCTTGGTGCCGATGAGGAAAACGCTTAGGCGTCACCCCGCTCGGCAAGTCAGACGATAAGATATCCCTGCCACATTTTTATGGCCGCGGTGTGGCAATGTGAATCATTGGGTAAATGAGCGCCGCCATTACAATTAAATGACAAATCTGGTCTTCGCACCGACCGAATTATTGTTGCCATTGCAGTGGCTTAATCGCCCCACACCTCGTGCGCGGTTTCGACCACGAGGCGCAATTTCGCCTTTTCTTCCTCGATGGTCAGCGCGTTGCCGTCGACGGTCGAGGAGAAGCCGCATTGCGGCGACAGGCAGAGCTGTTCGAGCGGCACATATTTGGCGGCTTCATCGATGCGTCGCTTGAGCACGTCCTTGCCTTCGAGCGCCGCGCGCTTCGAGGTCACGAGGCCGAGCACGACGCGCGGTCCGCCTTTCGGCACGAAACGCAGCGGCGCGAAGCCGCCCGAACGCTCGTCGTCGTATTCGAGGAAGAAGCCGTCGACCTTCAACTCGCCGAACAGCGCCTCCGCGACGTGGTCATAGCCGCCCGAGGCCATCCACGACGAGCGGAAATTGCCGCGGCACATATGGGTGCAGATCGTCATGCCGGGCGGGCGGTTCGCGAGCGCCTGGTTGATGAGGCGGATATTGATCAGATGCTGATGCGCGCCGTCGCCGCCGATGCTGTCGACATAGGCGCGCTGCGCCGGGTCGTTGAGATAGGCGAGGCTGGTGTCGTCGAGCTGCAGATAGGTGCAGCCGAGCGCGTGGAGGCCGGCGATTTCCTTGGCGTAGACCTCGGCGAGGTCGTGCCAGAACGGCTCCATGTCAGGATAGGCGGCCTGATCGATCGCGGCGCGCCCGCCGCGGTAATGCAGCATCGACGGCGAAGGGATCGTGAGCTTCGCGGTCACCCCTTCCCCGACCGCCGATTTGAGGAAGGCGAAATCGTCGCCGAAGATCACCTTGTCGAGCCCGAGCTTGCCGGTGATGCGGTGCGCGGTCGGGCTGAACTCGACGGTGCCGGCCTCGTTTTTGAACGCGATGTGCAGGCGATGGTCGCTGTGGCTGACGCCGCCGATCTGATAGAGGAAATCCATGTGCCAGGAGCCGCGGCGCATCTCGCCGTCGGTGATGCCCTGGAGGCCGATCTCACGCTGCAGCGCGACTCCATCGCGGATCGCCGCGTCCTCGGCGGCGCGCAGCGCGGCGGCGGAAAGACGGCCGGCCGCGTGCTCGGCGCGGGCTTTCAGCAACTCCGGCGGGCGCAGCAGACTGCCGACATGGTCGGCGCGGAACGGGGGCACGGGCATGTTTTCCTTCCTCCCTGTCTCGCTTCTTTTAACAGGAGGTTCACCTCCTGTTATCCACCTGTTATTGGGCAAAATAACAGGAGGTGGCGCACCATCATAACAGGCGGCTTTATCCCCGATCTTGCCATCGACGGCAACGTCCGGCCTTGCCAAGCGCCACCATGCGGAATTAGCTAAATCACAATTATGGCAATTTTACGGGCGACGTCAGCCGAGCGGAATGTAGGTGCCGTCGAGCGCCATCAGCAGCGTCTCGACCTTGATCTTCGGCTGGCGGTCGGCGACCTGCTTGCGGAACTCGGCGAGCGCGGCCTTATGCGTCGCGTTTTCCTTCTCGGGCGTCGAGCAGCAGTCATCGCCGTAGGCGACCTTGGCGGCGCCGCAATCGCGATGGTCGATCGCGATCAGGGTCTTGATTTCATGTAGCTCGAGAGTGATCGCAAGGTTATCCCAGAACGCTTTGTGCCAATCGGCGAATTTCGACGCCACCACACCGATCGCCGCGCCGGCGATGGTGAATTGGCTGTAATCGCCGATCAGCCCGCGATCGAGCGCGAAGCGGCGCACCGGGGTCTGCATGCGCGGGTCGATGCAGCCGAGGATCATCGCCTCGTATTCGCCACTTGCCGCCAGCGCAAAACGCGGCAGGGCGAGGATGGCGCTCATGCCCAGCAACAGGCCGCGCCGTCCGACGCGGGCCGCGCCGAAATCACCGCAGCAGGCGCGGGCATACCCGGAATGCGCGTGCATGACGCCCCCCTGATCCACTGTCGTTGCAGGGTAGATTGACGCCGGACCGGTCGTCCCGCAACAAAGGGTAGCGTTAAAACGGAATCTCGTTGCGCCAACGCTTCTCCGCTGCCGAGGGTTTCGGCAGCGGACGCACCCGGCGTGCCATCAGCGCGCGAGTGCCGTCGGCGACGTTAGAACGGAATCTCGTCGTCGAGATCGGCATTGGCCGGGGCGCGGCCGCGCGAGCCGCTGCCGCTCGACGTCGAGGAGCCGGTGCCGCCGTAGCGCACCTGGTCGCCGCCCATATAGGAATCGTCGTAATCGGCGCCGCCTTCCATCGCGCCGCCGCCGCGCGCGCCGTCGAGCATGGTCAACTCGCCGCGGAAGCGCTGCAGCACGACCTCGGTCGAATAGCGCTCCTGCCCCTGGTTGTCGGTCCATTTGCGCGTCTGCAACGACCCCTCGACATAGATCTTCGAGCCCTTGCGCAGGTATTTCTCGGCGATCTCGACAAGGCGCTCGTTGAAGATCACGACGCGGTGCCACTCGGTGCGCTCCTTGCGCTCGCCCGAATTGCGGTCGCGCCAGGTTTCCGACGTCGCCAGCGCTAGGTTGGCGATGCGCGTACCGTCATTGGTCGAGCGGATTTCCGGGTCGCGGCCGAGATTGCCGACGAGGATGACCTTGTTGATGCTGCCTGCCATGGGGGGCCTTCCCGGTTAAAGCGCTGAAGACGGCATTTTAGGCCGGCCGGACGAATGTTCCTACTTTATTCTTATCCCCGTTATCCACAGCGGCGGTCTAGTGCCGCAGCCATCGCCTAGCTCCCGCGCACCACCGGCTCGCCCTGCGCCCCGGTCTCGAGGCGCGTTGACAATTAGGTCAGTAATAATGACATATTATCTCCAGAAACCTGGGTAGGATTTTCCATGACGGCAGCGGCCAGAGAGTGGGAACCGGCCTATGCGCGGCGGGCCGAGAATATGAAGGCATCGGAAATCCGCGAACTCCTGAAAGTCCTGGAGCAGCCGGACATTATTTCGTTTGCCGGCGGCATCCCGGATCCTGCGCTATTCCCCGCGCGAGAAGCAGCGGCCGCCTACGCCGAGGCCTTGGTCAGCGAAGGGAACGCGGCGACGGCCTTGCAATATTCGATGAGCGAAGGTTACCAGCCGCTGCGGGAATGGATCGCCGATTACATGGCCTCGCGCGGCGTTCAAGCATCGCCGGAGAATATCGTCATCACCGCGGGCTCGCAGCAGGCGCTCGATTTTCTCGGCAAGCTGCTGCTCACCGCGGGCGACACCGCTCTCGTCACCGCGCCGACATACCTCGGAGCGCTGCAGGCGTTCGCGGCATACGAACCGCGCTATGACACGATACGCCCCGAGCAAACCAACCGGACGCCCAATTCCTACAGCAAAGCGGCGGTGAAAGCGGCGCCAGGCGCCCGCGTGAAGTTCGCCTACACGGTGCCGGATTTCGCCAACCCGACCGGGGCGACGCTATCTCGCTCGGCGCGGATCGCGCTGCTCGATCTGGCGAGGAACCTCGATATCGCGGTGATCGAAGACACGGCTTACCAGGCGCTGCGCTTCGAAGGCGCGGATATTCCCCCGCTGCAAGCGATCGATCTGGCCATGTGCGGCGGTCTCGACAAATCGCGCGTCATCTATCTTGGCACGTTCTCGAAGACGGTCGCGCCGGGATTGCGGGTCGGCTGGATCTGCGCGTCGCGGCCGCTTGTTCGCCGCCTCGTACTGATCAAACAGGCAAGCGATCTCAATATGTCGGCCATCAATCAGATGGTGGTGCATCGGCTTGTCGCGGGCGGCCGGCACGCGGAACTGGTCACGCGGGCACGAGCCCGCTACCGCGCCAAACGCGACGCGATGCTCGGGGCGCTGACGGCCTACATGCCGACGAGCGTCAGCTGGACGAGGCCGGAAGGCGGGTTCTTCATATGGCTGACACTGCCCGCCGGCATCTCCGGCGCGTCGCTGCTAACCCGAGCCGTCGATGAGGCCAGGGTGGCTTTTGTTCCCGGAGCCGCGTTCTTTCACGACGGCAGCGGCGAAAATACGATCCGCCTTTCCTATTCGCTTCCGGACACGTCGGCCATCGAAACGGGCGTGCGCAGGCTCGCTTCCTTGTTGCGCTGAATCAGTGACTGGCGGGCGCCTCGCTGCCGAGCGCCAGCGGCTTGCCGTGCGTCTCGACGCCGAGGAAGAGGAACGAAAGCCCGACCAGCAGCATCGCGAAGGCGAGGAACATCATCGCCGGGAACACCGCCGCCTCGGTCTGCTGCGGCGATACGAGGTGGCTCGAGCCGGCGATCAGCGCCAAGCTCAACGGCCCGATAATCTTGCCAAAGCCGTTGGCGGTCTGCCCCAGCCCCGACGAACGCGCGCCGAGGCTGACGCCATAGCTCTCGACCGTGTAGGGCGCGAGATTGGAGAACCCGCCCTCGATGCAAAAGGTCGAGCAGGCGAAGAGGATCACCAAGAGCGGCATCTCGCCGACCATCACCGCGTTGAGATAGCCGGCGAGCCCCAACGCCACCGCCCCGCCAAGACCCCAAATGACGCCGAGCAGACGCCGCCCCATCAACGGGGCGATCAGGGTGACGATGATCTTGCCGGTGACCCCGGCGCCCGAGACGATGATGAAATACGCCGCCGCCTTCGGCACCGGGATGTTGAGCAGAAGGGCGACGATCGTCGGCCCCCACAGATAGACGCCGTAGCCCGCGGTCGACGAGCCGCCCCAGATCAGCACCGTCTCCCAGAACATGCGCGGGTGGTGCAGCAGGTCGAGCAGGTTGCCGCGCGGCGGGCTCGACGGCGGCACGGTGGGGAGCGGAACCTGGCGGAGCGGCAGGTCGAGATGGCGCGCGACCTCGTTGCGGGCCTCCTCGAAGCGGCCCTTGGCGGTCAGCCAGCGCACCGATTCCGGCGTGAACAGCCAGACCAGCACGCCGATGATCAGCGCAACGAAACCGAGCAGCGCGACCCGCCGCCAGCCATAAGGGCCCATGATCGCGGCCGAGATCGCCGGCGCGAGAAAGCCGCCGGCTGAGGCCCAGACGACGTAGAAGCTCGTCGCGATGGTGCGGTGCCGGGTCGGGGTCAGCTCGACGACGACGGTCAAGGACGGGGTCACCGCGGCGGTGAGCCCGACGCCGACGAAGAAGCGGAGGATCGCGAACAGCAGCCAGCCGCCTTCCGGGATGAAGGCGATGCAGCCCGAGCTGATCGCGCAGATGAAGGTGCCGATCACCATCTGCTGCTTGCGGCCCCAGGCGTCGGCGAAGGCGCCGAACAGCACCGCGCCGACGATCGCGCCGACCCCGCCGCTATAGAGGATGATCGCCGACTGGCCGTAGGTGAGATGCCATTCCTGGTTGACCGCGGCGAGCAGGTAGCCGACCACCAGGAAGTCGAAGAAGTCGAAGACGAACACCGCCGCCATCAGGGTGAAGATCACCCAATAGCGCGCGTTGAGCGGCGCGCTGTCGAACAGTGCCAAGAGGTCGTCCGATGTCGTCTCGGCCACGCTTCCCTCCCCTACGCGCCCCCTCTCCGGCGGGAGGCTCGGCGCATAGTGGTGAGAAGCGGCCGATTAAATCCCACGCATAGATGATTGATGCTTGCTATGCGCGAGCGACGGACTATTCGGCGGCGTGCCTATTCGGCCGCATGGCTGAGGGCGATCTGCTTGCCATGCGTCTCGACCCCGAGGAACGCGAAGGCGAGCGCCACGGCGAGCATCGTCACGCCAAGGAAGACGAAAGCCGGGAACACGGCCTCGGCGGTCGCCTTGGGCGCGATGACGTTGTCGCTGCCGGCGAGGATCGCCAGCGCCAGCGGCCCCAATATTTTGCCGACGCCGTTCGCGGCCTGGCCGAGGCCCGACGAGCGCGAGCCGAGGCTGACGCCGTATTGCTCGATCGTGTAGGGCGCAAGGTTCGAGAAACCGCCTTCGGCAAAGAAGGCCGACGCCGCGGTCAGGATGACGAACAGCGGAAAACCGCTGACCAGCACATCGTTGTAGTAACCGGCGAAGCAGAGGCCGATCGCGGCGAACAGGCCAAAGATCGTGCCGAGCACACGCCGCCCCATCATCGGCGCGATGAAGCACACGAGGATTTTTCCCGAGACGCCCGAGGCCGAGATGATGAGGAAGTACTTGGCGGCCTGGGCCGGATCGAGGTGCAGCGCCAGGGCGATGATCGTCGGCCCCCACAGGATGTAACCGTACACGGCCGAGGACGAGCCGCCCCAGATCAGCACCGTCTGCCAGAAGAGCCGCGGGTTGTGATAGAGCTCGCCGAGATGCGCGCGCGGCTGCACCGCGGGGCGGAGCGTCGGCAGCGGCAGGCTGGCCGCGGGCCGGCCCAGCGCCCGGGCGACCTCGTCGCGCGCCTCGGCAAA
>JASHUW010000386.1 GCA_030039815.1 Alphaproteobacteria bacterium | reverse complement strand
CAGCAACAAGGAAGACGATTTGCTCGACATTCCGGCCTTCCTCCGGCGTCAGGCAAATTAACCGAATCTCGGTCGCGGGGCTTGTCAGGCTTGTTGCGCCTAGAATGCCGCGGCTCCGCCCGCGGCATTCTAATTTATTGATACAATGGGAAAAAATCGCGGCCAGCGATGTAATAAAATGCAACAAAGAGTGATTTGTGACACCCCTTGAGCCTTGACTAGTTTTTGCGTCGGGGACGTTGCATTTCTTCGAGCGCAAGGGGTCGTTGGTGGGGGACAAAGGCATCATCCGGCAGCGGACATTGGCAAGCGCGGTTTCATGCCGCGGCATCGGGCTTCACGGCGGCGAGCGCCTCACCATGCGGCTGCTGCCCGCGGCGCCGGGCACCGGCATCGTTTTTCGCCGGATTGACGCCGGCGCCGAAATCAAGGCGCTCTGGAACAACACCATCGACGCCACGCTGTGCACGATCCTGTCGAACGGCGAAGGCATCGAGATCAAGACAACCGAGCACTTGATGGCCGCACTGGCCGGCAGCGGCATCGACAATGCGATCATCGAGCTCGACGGCGCCGAGGTGCCGGCGATGGACGGCAGCTCCGCTCCGTTCCTGGCCCTGATCGACCGCGCCGGCAGCGTCGTTCAGAACCTGCCGCGGCGGGCGATCAAGGTGATGAAGCCGGTCGAGATCACCGCCGGCGGCGCCACAGCCGCGCTGCTTCCCGACCACGGCTTCTCGATGAGCTTCGAGATCGAGTTCGAGAACCCGCTGATTCGTTTTCAGGACATGACGGTCGCCTTCGAGACGGACACCTTCCGCACCGAGCTGAGCCGGGCGCGCTCGTTCGGCTTCCTCGACGATGTCGAGCGATTGAAGGCGGCCGGTTTGGTGCGCGGCGGCTCGCTCGAAAACGCCGTCGTTATCAGCGGCGACCAGGTGTTGAACCGCGGCGGCCTGCGTTACGCCGACGAGTTCGTCCGTCACAAGCTGCTCGACGCGTATGGCGATCTGTACCTCGCGGGCGGGCCGATCATCGGTCATTTCCGCGGCTCGCGGTCGGGCCATGCCCACACGCGGATGCTGCTCGCCGCGCTGTTCGCCGATCCCGAGGCGTGGCGCGAGACGACGCTTGCCGACACCCCCGACCTCCCGGCCATCGCCTGGCCCGAGTGCCGGCAGCAAGCCCACGCCTGAGAATCTCGGGCCTGCGCGCGATCCGTGCTATAAGCCGGAGCGCTGTCGGTAACGTTACATCGGGTCGATGATGCCCCTGCCGTTTTTGTCGTGGTGCTCTCGGGCGCGGGTGCCGTCGCGCCTTGGCGCCGGCTTGCTGCTGCTTGCCCTCGCCGCTTGCGGCGGCGGCAACAAGAACGAGGCCTATATCGAGAAGCCGGTCGACGACCTCTACAACACAGCCATGGACCAGATGGTCAACGAGGACTACGCCAAGGCCGCCTCGACCTTCGGGCAGGTCGAGAGCCAGCACCCCTATTCGGTGTGGGCGACCAAGGCGCAGCTGATGGCGATCTACGCGGACTACGCCAACGGTAAGTTCGACGACGCGATCCTCGCCGCCGACCGTTTCATCCAGCTGCACCCCGGCAACAAGGACATCGCCTACGCTTATTACGTGAAGGCGATCTGCTACTACATTCAGATCACCGATGTCGGACGCGACCAGAAGGTCACCGAACAGGCGGTCAAGGCGCTCGAGGACGTGGTGCGCCGCTTCCCTGACAGCAAATACGCGCAAGACGCCAAGCTGAAGCTCGACTTCACCCACGATCATCTCGCCGGCAAGGAGATGGAGATCGGCCGCTACTATTTGAAGCAGGGCGAATACCTGGCGGCGATGAACCGCTTCAAGCGGGTGATCGACAACTACCAGACCACGACGCACGTGCCGGAGGCGCTGGAGCGCCTTGTCGAATGCGACCTGGCGCTCGGGTTAACCAAGGAAGCCCAGGAAAACGCTGCCGTTTTGGGCTACAACTATCCCGGCAGCCACTGGTACGAGGACGCCTACGCGCTGGTCGCCGGCAATACCGGGCCGGGGCAGCCGCATAAGGGATGGCTGTTTGGGCTGTTCTGAGTAGGCGGGGAACGCGAACCACATTACAAAAACTTAAGTGTCGGTCGGCTGGCCAGTGATCTATGTGACCGCCGGCGCCGCCGTGGGAAGAGACCAGGACGCGGCCCTCAACCCGCAGTGAACGCGGACCTGCCGAGCCGCCCGCCAGCGGGCCGGCCAACGGCTTAAGGCGAGGGGAAAGAAGGAGGAATCCCGGATGCTGAAGCGGCTTGTCGTTGTCGCTTTTCTTGTCGCGAGCGCCGGGCCGGCGAGCCACGCCACGTTGGCTGCCGAGCCGAACCAGGCCATCAGCGGCGTGTTTTTGACGACGCGCTATCCGGTGCTGACGGTCAAGGCGGGCGAGACGACCACGGTCGACCTGTCGCTCCACAACTACAAGCTGCCGCCCCAGGGCTTCACGCTGTCGGTGCCCGAAATCGCCGAGGGCTGGAAGGCGACCTTGCTTGGCGGCGGCCAGCCGGTCGGCGCTATCGAAGTCGGCCCGGATTCCGACGAAAGCCTGCAGCTGCGCCTCGAACCGCCGTCGGGCGCCGGCCAGGGCGATTATCACTTCACGGTCGAAGCGAAGGGCGCCGCCCAAGATCTGAAGCTGCCGATCACCGTGACGGTCGGCAAGGAAGTGCCGGCCAAGCTGAAGATGACGACCAATTTCCCGGATTTGCGCGGCACCGCGACGACCGCGTTTAAGTACCGGGTGACGGTCACCAACGACAGCGGGCGCAACGCGACGATCAACATGACCGCCGACGCGCCGAAGAATTTCCAGGTGAATTTCACCGAGGCTTACGGCTCGCAGCAGCTGACCAGCATCCCGATCGAGGCCGGCAAGTCGAAGGATCTCGACGCCTCGGTGAGCCTGCCGCGCGAGACGCCGGCCGGCAACTACAAGATGACGATCCATGCTCGGACCGAGCAGGCCAGCGCCGACCTGCCGGTATCGCTGACCATTCTCGGTCAGCCGCGGCTCTCGGTCTCGGGCGAAGGCGGAAGGCTGTCCGGCGACGCCTATGCCGGGCAGGACAGCCAGCTGACCGTCGTGCTGCACAATGACGGCAGCGAGGCGGCGCGCGATGTCGAAATGTCGGCGACGGCGCCCGAAGGCTGGAAGACGTCGTTCGATCCCAAGACCGTGCCGGAGATCGCCGCCGGCAAGTCGCAGAACGTCAAGATGACGATGACCCCGTCGCCGCGAGCCATCGCCGGCGATTACCAGATGACGGTGCGCGCCAACGCCAGTGGCGGCATCGACGAGTCCGCGAATTTCCGCATCACGGTGCTGACCTCGACGCTGTGGGGCGCGATCGGCATCGCGATCATCGCCGTCGCCTTGCTGGTCGTCGTCTTCGCCGTCGCCCGCTTCGGCCGCCGCTAGGCCGCCGCAGGGAGACGACCACGATGGCAGGCGACGCCGTTATCGAGGCCCGCGGGCTGACCAAGCGCTATGGCGCGAACCTCGCGGTTGACCATGTCGATCTCGAGGTCGCCGCGGGTGAGATCGTCGGCATTCTCGGCCCCAACGGCTCGGGCAAGACGACGACGATCCTGATGCTGCTGGGCCTGACCGAGCCGACCAGCGGCCAGGCCATCGTCGCCGGGTTCGACCCGCTGCGCGATCCGCTCGAGGTCAAGCGGCGGGTCGGCTACCTGCCCGACCAGATCGGCTTTTACGAAAACATGTCGGCGCGCGACAACCTCGCCTATACGGGACGGCTGGCGGGCCTCACGCGGCGCGAGATCGACGAGCGCTTCGAGGCCGCGCTCGACCGGGTCGGGCTAGGGCATGTCGCGCACGCGCGGGTCACCACCTATTCGCAAGGCATGCGGCAGCGGCTGGGCCTCGCGGAAATCCTCATGAAGCGGCCGAGCGTCGCGGTGCTCGACGAGCCGACCACGGCGCTCGACCCGCATTCGACGCAGGAATTCCTCGACATGATCCGCGGGCTCAAAGCCGACGGCACCGCGGTGCTGCTGTCGTCGCACCATCTCGACCAGGTGCAGAGCGTGTGCGACCGGGTGGCGCTGTTCAACCGCGGCAGGCTCGCTTTGTCGGGCACGGTGACCGAACTCGCCGCGCGAGTGCTCGGCGGCGGCTATGTGATCGATGTCGAGGCGCGCGGCGACAAGGTCCCGGAGCTCCTCGCGGAAATTCCCGGCGTCGTGCGCGTGCAGCCCCTGGGCGGCGATCGCTACCGGGTCGACGGCCAGCGCGATTTGCGCGCCGCGATTGCCCGGCACCTCGCCGAGCGGGTCGAGCTGACCGGCATCTATTACGCCACGCCGAGCCTTAACGAGGTCTATGCCCGTTATTTCCAGGAGGCGCGCGATGAAATCGAGTAGGCACGGCTCGCCGTGGACCGGGCTCGGCACCGTCGTCGCCAAGGAGACGGCGGACCATCTGTCGAGCGCACGCATGCGCATCCTCGAAGCGCTGGTGTTCCTGACCGCGCTTTATTCGGCCTATCTGGCGATCCAGGCGATCCGCCAGACGATCGGCGAAAGCCCGTTCCTGTTCCTGCGCCTGTTGACGATGACCGAGGACCCGCTGCCGTTCTCGTTTATCGGGCTGCTGGGGTTCCTGATCCCGTTGGTGGCGATCGCGCTCGCCTTTGATTCGGTGAACGGCGAGTTCAACCGCCGCACGCTGAGCCGCGTGCTCGCCCAGCCGATCTATCGCGACGCGCTGCTGCTGGGAAAATTTCTCGGCGCGCTGCTGTCGCTGACCATCGCACTCGTCGCGCTGTGGCTGTTGGTGATCGGGCTCGGCCTGTTGCTGCTCGGCCTGCCGCCGAGCACCGAGGAAATGGTGCGGATGCTCGGCTTTCTGGTCGCGACGATCGCCTATGGCGGGGTCTGGCTGGCGCTGGCGATGCTGTTCTCGGTGCTGTTCCGCGCGCCGGCGACCGCGGCGCTGGCGGCGCTTGGCACGTGGCTGCTGTTCTCGCTGTTCTGGTCGATCATCACGCCGATCGTCACCACCCTGATCGCCGGCCCGCCAGAGGGCATTCTCGGGCCGCGACTGATCTACCTCGACGTCCAGCAGATCATCGACCGGCTGTCACCCAATACGCTCTACGCCGAGACCGCGCTGGCCTTGCTGCAGCCGGCGACGCGCGCGCTGGGGCCGGTGCTGCTGAGCCAGCTCGAGGGCGCGGTGCTCGGGGCGCCGCTGCCGGTGACGCAGAGCTTCGTGCTGATCTGGCCACAGCTGACCGGGCTGATCGCGGCGACGATCCTCATCTACGCGATCGCCTATGTGCTGTTCCAGCGCCAGGAGATTCGCGCTTAGCGCGCTGTTTTAGGCTGGGACATCGCGAAAAATATCGCCTCCCCCGGGCTTGACCCGGGGGTCTACGAATAATCTGAAGCTGTTCATGGATGGCCGGATCAAGTCCGGCCAAGGAGACTGGGATAACGGCCAAAACCCCCCATTCAGGGCTGGGGTCTGCTAAACTGCGCGCATGCTTTTGGGGCTCTCGATTCGCGATGTCGTGTTGATCGACCGCCTCAGCCTCGCCTTTCGGCCGGGGCTGTGCGTGCTGACCGGCGAGACCGGCGCAGGCAAGTCCATTCTCCTGGACGCGCTGGGCCTGGCGCTCGGCCGGCGGGCGGATGCGGCGCTGGTGCGGCCGGGCGCCGAGCAAGCGGTGGTGAGCGCCGAGTTCGCGGTGACCGCGAACCATCCGGCGGCGGCAATCCTCGACGAAGCGGGCATCGCTACCGATCTGTCGGGCTCGATCGTCGTGCGCCGCACGCTCGGCGCCGACGGCCGCAGCCGCGCCTTTGTCAATGACGAGCCGACCAGCGTTTCGCTGCTGCGCGCGCTCGGCGACAGCCTGGTCGAGATTCAGGGCCAGGGCGAGCAGCACGGCCTGTTCGACCCGGCGACGCATCGCGAACTGCTCGACGCGCTGTCGGACGGCGACATCGCCGGGCTGGCCGCGGCGTGGCGCGCTTGGCGCGAGGCGCGGCGGGAAGCCGAGGAAGCCGCGCAAGCGCTGGCCGCGAGCCGCGCCGAAGAGGATTTGCTGCGCCACGAGCACGCCGAACTCGAAGCTTTGGCGCCCGAGGCCGACGAGGAAGACCGGCTCTCGGCGCGGCGCGTGCTGCTGCAGAACGCCGAGCGGCTGGGCGAGACGATCCGCGAGGCGGTCGGCGAGATCGACGGCGAGGGCGGCGCG
>JASHUW010000385.1 GCA_030039815.1 Alphaproteobacteria bacterium | reverse complement strand
TCGCCTGGCTGACGGTCGATTTGCCCGAACCCGATTCGCCGACGATCGCCACGGTCGAGCCGCGCCCGATGCGGAAGGACAGGTTCTTGACGGCGTCGATATGCCCGCCCGGCGTCGCGAAGCGCACCGACAGGTCGCGGACCTGAAGCAGGTCGCTCATCGCGCCGGCACCCTGACGCCGAGCGCCTGCAGGTTGGCGGCGGTGGCGTCGCTCAGTTCGAGGCCGCGCTCGGCCGCGGCATGCGCCGCCCGGCGCGCCAGCTGCTCGAAACCGTCGAGCCGGCTGTCGAGGCTGAGGCGGGCGCGGCCGGCGCCGAGCTGCAGCTGCATCCAGCCGCTCTTGCGGTCGCGCCGGGTCGAGTAATAGGCGAGCTTCATGCGGTCGAGATCGGCCCAAAGAATGACGGTCCGCTGGAGGCCGCTGGCGCGCAGCGCGGCGTCGTCCATCTCGATGCTGGTGCCGTGGCGCAGCCCGGTGCGGATCGCGAACGCGCCGAAGATCGCCGTGAAACCGGCGAGCACCGCGGTCGCGACATCGCCGACGGAGACGGTGGCGAGGATGAACAGCGTGGGCGTGAGCCCCGCCGCCGCGCGCAGATAATCGCCGATCATCGCCGAGGTGGGATAGGCGAAGCGCGCGGCGTTTTCCGGCAGCGCGCCGGCGGCGTCGAGCTGGGTCATGGCGCGAGCTCGCGAATATCGACCCAGAGCGCCGCCGGGTGGGTCGCGACGATGTCGCCGAGCCGCGCGAGAAACGCCTCGGTCGCGCCGTCCATCACCAGATGATGCGTCAAGAGACCGACCGCGCCCAATTTATCCTGGTGCTGGTTATCCTGATACTGCGCGCCGTGACGCTCGGCGCGCAGCACGCCGACCAGCCGGTCGAGCGCCGGCGCGTCGCCGACAAAGCCGCGGCCGTTGCGCCAATCGACGACGTCGAGATGTACATCGATGGCCGCGATCCCCCCTGGCAATGCCGTCTTGCGCGGCGTGATCTGCGAAATCACGACAAATCCCGCCTCCCCGAGGAGCGGTACGAAGCGATCGGCGAAGCGGTTCCACGGCGGCACGAAGACGCGCAGCGCGCGCCCGCCGAACAGCGCGCGCAGCTGCTTACGGCCCTCGTCGAGCTCGTCGGCGACCTCGACCGGATGGCGCTCCGGCGGGTATTCGCTCTTCTTGCCCTCTTTTGCCCTGTTGGCGTGGCACCAGCCGTGATGCAGCACCGTCACCTGCGGAAAGCTACCAAGGGCGGCCGCGAGCGCCGGCTTAACCTCCGCCGGGATCACCGCCAGGGCCAGCGGCGCGGGACCGGCGAGCGTCAGCAGCCGGTCGAGCTGAGCGGTCGGGGCGACGGCGTCGTCGTCGCGCCACCAAAGCCGCGCGACCAACCCGGCTTCCTCCCAGCGATCCAGCTCATCGACCAGATCGGCCCATTCGGCGCTTTTCGCCGCTGCGACGCGCGGCAGATAACTCATCGGCCGATGATACCGCCCAAAGCGCCAGCTAAAAAGCCTCGGGCGCGGATCATTTCGCAAGCAGTCCGACGATCAACGCCGCCGAGCGGCGCGCGCCGTCGGTGTCGAGCGCGATCGCGGCGGGCTCGGACGAGGCGGCGCGCTCGATCGCGGCGGCGAACGAGACCGCGTCAAGCTCGCTTTCGCGCAGCAGCACCGCGGCGCCGCGCGCCGCCAAATGCTCGGCTCGGATCAGCTGCTCGGTCTCGCGTTCGGCGGCAAACGGCACCAGCACGGCCCTCGCCTTCGCGGCCAGAATGTCGAGAACCGTGTTGTAACCGGCCTGGCTGACCGAGACATGACAGGAACGCAGCAGCGACGCGAAGTCGCGGCGGAAGCGTTCGACGATGAGGCCCGGCGGCGCGGCGGCGCGAATCCCGGCGAGATCGGCATCGGAGAGCACGGTGCCGGCGAGGATACGCCAACCCCTATTCGGCTGGCAGCCTTGGCGGCGGGCTTCGAGCGCGGCCTGCATCAAGCCGCGTCCGGCCTCGCCGCCACCGCCGACGGAGATCAGGATCTCGCCTTCCGGCGCATCGGCGGCGGCAGCGGGCGGCGCGGCGCTGGCAACATAGCCGGTGTAGTGCAGCCGGTCGGCGATCTCGGGCGCGGCGGGAAAGGCCGCGTCGAACGGGATGAAGCCGGGGTCGCCGTGCACCAGCACGGCGGCGAAATCGGCGCGCACGCGGGCGACGATGGCGGCGAGCCGCTCGGGATCGCCGCGCACGGTCGGGATGTCGCGCACCGAGCAGACGACCCGCACGCCGGCGCGTCGCGCCGCCGCGATGAGCGGGTCGAGCTCGAAGCGGAAGGCGCGGCGCGCGAACGGAAAGCCCTCGATGACCACGGCATCGGGCCGCACGGCGTCGAACGCGGCGAGCAGCGCCGTGCGGCGCTCGGCGCGCAGCGCGTCGCCGACCGGCGCGCCGATCGCGTCGACCAGCGCGAAACTCGCGTCGCGCGCCCGGATCGGCGGCAACTGGACGATGTCGATGCCGCGGCCCCAGGCGATTTCGGGGATCGGCGGGCCGCCCTGCGCCAGGGTCACGGCGATGCCCGCATCGACCAGCGCCTCGGCGATGCGCAGCGAGCGCTGCAGATGGCCGATGCCGAGCAGATACTGCACATGAAAGAGGACGCGGGGCATCATCACGCCGCCAGCGGAATATTGAGGCGCTCGATGGCGGGTCTGCCATTGGGATCGAGACGGAAGACCTGTGCCGCCGACCAGTCGAGGCGGAAGAGCGGCTTGCCGAGCATGTCCCAGCCGGTGGCCTCGGCGAAGACCGCGCGGATGACGCCCTTATGCGTCACCGCGGCGGTCGGCGCGCCGGCGGCGGCGATCTCGGCGAGCAGCGGGGCGACCCGCGCCTGCACCTCGCGCGGGGTTTCGCCGCCCGGCGCGCGGAAATCGAGGCCCTGCGCCTCCAGCTCGTCGATATCGGCGAAGGTCGAGCGGATCTCGCGCAGCGTCTGCCCCTCCCACTCGCCCCAGCTCATTTCCGTCAGGCGCTCGTCCAATCCCGGCGCGACGCCGAGCCGCGCGGCGGTGTCCCGCGCGCGGCCGAGCGGGCTCGACAGGAAACGATAGGAGGCGAGATCGGGCGGCAGGCGCCAAGCGGGGATCGCGGCGGGATCGAGCGGCGTGTCGAGCCGCCCTTGCAGGCGCCCGTCGCGGTTCCACACCGTCGGCATGTGGCGGATGAGCGCGAGGGTGGTCACGCCGCGCGCGCCCGGGTCAGCGC
>JASHUW010000384.1 GCA_030039815.1 Alphaproteobacteria bacterium | reverse complement strand
TGTGGATCGTTCCTTTACGCCCTCTGCTTTTGCTGACTATGTTCAGACCCTAACGTTTTCCAATTGGAGGCCGAATTTCGTCGTCCTGCACAATACCGGGGCACCGACACTTGCGCAGTGGCTGGCTGGCCCCACTTCGCCTCAGCAGCGGATTCTAAATCTTCAATCGTATTATCGCGATCAAATGGGCTGGTCGGCCGGACCACATCTCTTCGTCGCGAACGACGTAATCTGGGCATTCACCCCTCTCACCACGTCAGGCGTCCATTCTCCGTCGTGGAACGCTGTTTCGTGGGGAGTCGAGATGGTTGGCGACTATGCAACGGAGGATTTCGGCCAAGGTCCCGGTGCGGCAGTCGCCAGCAATGCAATCGCGGCCCTCGCGACATTGCACTCGGCAATCGGGCTCGATCCGAAAACCCTGAAATTCCATAAAGAAGACCCGCTCACTACCCATGATTGTCCAGGTGCCAACGTGCACAAAGACGATATCATCGCGCGGGTTCAGGCTGCCATGGGGGGTGACCATCCGATGGGCCAAATCCCCGGCTGAACGCATTGCCGCTCCCGGATCGGACAACTACACTGGGTTCTACCGCCCAGTCTCGGAGAGCGTGCGATGAAAACCTTTGTCCGTTGCGGCCAGCTGTTCACCGGGCAGGATGACGAGACGATCAAGAATGCGGCGCTCGTCTACGACGCCGACGGGCGGCTCACCTATGCCGGCCCCGAGAAGGGCGCGCCGAAGCGCCGCGACCACGACCGGCTGATCGACCATTCGCGGCATTTCGTGATGCCGGGCCTCATCGACGTGCACACCCACCTCGCCTATGGCAACGCCAAGACCGAGGAGGATATCGACCTCTACAGCCCGCTCGAGTTCCGCGCGCTCAGGGGCATGTTTTTCGCGCAGAAGTGCGTCGCGGCGGGGTACACCGCGCTGTGCTCGCCGGGCGATGCCGGGCAGATCAGCCTCTCCATCCGCAACGCGATCAATGCCGGGCTGTTCGACGGCCCGCGGGTCATGGCGGCCGGGCCCTATCTCACCACGCACCAGGGGCTCACCGACTGGTATCCGACCTGGATCGGCGCGCCGGAAACCTCGATCGGCAAGCTCGTCCACTCGATCGACGAGGCGATCCAGGAAATCCGCAAGCAGGTCAAGAACGGCGTCGATTGCATCAAGATCGCGATGGACGGCATCCAGCGCCGGCCGGATGGCGAGCTGATCGCCGCCTTCACCCAGGAAGAGACCGACGCGATGGTGCGCGAGACGCACCGCCAAGGCAAAAAGGCGGTGGCGCACGCGGTCGGCCGGGAGGCGACGCTTTATTCGGCGCGCGCCGGGATGGACCTCATTTTCCACGGCTTCTTCAGCGACGACGAGTGCATCGCGGCGATGAAGAAGTCGGGCAGCATGCTGTGCCCGACGCTGACCCAGCCGAAAAACGTCATCGAGTTCACCCAGCCTTTCGAGCCCGCCGGGCAAAAGGGCCGCATCGAGGCCACGGTGGCGCGCTACAAGACCGGCTGCGCCAACCTCAAGAAGGCGAAAAAGGCCGGCATCCCGTTCCTGACCGGCACCGATACCGGGTTTGCGGTGACCCCTTATGGCGAATGGCACGCGCGCGAGCTGGAGCTGTTCGTCGATGATCTCGGCTTCTCGAAGGCGGCGGCGCTGCGGGCGGCGACGCAGACCAACGCCCGCTTCATGACGCAAGGCGAGGCGATCGGCGTGCTGGAAGAGGGCCGCTTCGCCGATTTCGTCGCGTGGGACGGCTCGCCGCTCGCCGACCTCGGCATCCTCCTCGACAAGAGCCGGCTGCGCGGCGTCTACATCGCGGGTCGCGAAATCGTGATCGCCGACCGGCCCTACGATCCGCGCAAGGTCACCGATTTCTCGCTCAGCAACTGGACAGATCTCTACACCCAAGCGCGGGTCGCCGAGCTGCGCGGCCAGCGCCGCCGGCTGGAGGCCGCGGAATAGAGGCTGTAAGATGCGGCGATGGAGGCCATCAGGCACCCGAAGCTGCGGCGGCTTTACGAGTATTGGGACGGCAAGCGCGGCGATCGGCCGATGCCGTCGCGCGCCGACCTCGACCCGGTCGACCTCCGCTTCGCGATCGGCGACATCATTCTCGTCGATGTTCTCGAGGAGACGCCGCCGCGTTTCCGCATCCGGCTGCACGGCACCAATCTCGCCGAACGCACGAATTTCGACCTGACCGGCAAGATGCTCGACGAGATGCCGGCGCCGGAATTCCGCGAGCTGGCGACCCGCAGCTTCCGCAAGGTGGTGCGCACGCGCGAGCCATTGCACGCACTGGCCGACCGCCTGCTCGACGGCAGGATGCAGCGCTACGAGGCGATCCTCCTGCCGCTGTCCAGCGACGGCGAGCGTATCGACCGGCTGATGGTCGGGATGGTCTACGAACCGAGGCGGCGCTGAGCACGCCATGAAGATCCGCGACATCAGAACCTACGTGCTCGACGCCGCGCTCGCCGAGCCTTTCGCCTATTCCCAGGCCTGGTACGAGCGGCGCGGCGCCTGCCTGGTCGAGATCGTCGGCGAGGACGGCAATAGCGGGTGGGGCGAGGCGTTCGGCCCGGCGCGGCTGACCGCGCCGATCGTCGACTACTACAAGCCGCTGCTGATCGGCGAGGACGCGCTGGCGACCGAGCGCCATTGGCAGACGCTCTACAACCGCTTGC
>JASHUW010000383.1 GCA_030039815.1 Alphaproteobacteria bacterium | reverse complement strand
TTTGCCACGATGTTTTTTGTCTTCTGGCAATTGCGCGCTGGCGCAACGCTGTCGCTTTGCGGTGTGTTGGTATCCTTCTTGATCCTGAACGGAATTTTTCTCGAAGGACAGGGATTCGTCTATGATTTCACCGTATTAATGTTTGGCGCGATGCTGACTCTGTGTTTGTTATCGAGAAGGAATGGTTGTTATTACGCACTGTTGTTGCCGGCAATTCTCACAAAAGAGTCGCTGATACTTTATATTTTTAGTTTTTTGGCGATAAATTTTCGAGTCATGTCCCGCCGGCAATTGATCATTCATGCCGTGCTGCAATCGGCGATGTTCGCCGTTACATATCTGACGATTCTGTTCATTTTTAGGAATACCGGAGGACCTCTGGTCTGGCTGCCCGCGCTTCGGCTGCAATTTCTCGCCGCCACAGACATGAACTTGTCCGATGTTCTGTTGCTGCTGAGCGCGGGGATCGGGCTGTTCTATCGATTCTCGGCAAAAGATCTCGGTTTAAAGGCAATGTCGGTCATCATCGTGCCGTGGTTTGCGCTGTTCATCATCGGCGGCATCGGTCTGCGCGTCACGTTTGAAGTCCTCCCGGTGATGATCCTCCTCGTCACCGATACGATCGCGACGCTGATCACGGGGACGCCCCAGCTACGAACCGACGACCTCAGCGCGGTGGAGGTACGCGGCGGGTGATGCGTTTCGCGCGCCGAGCATGGTTTCGTTAACCAACTCTCGGCTAAGCTGATGTGTCGTCGCCGTTTCATTCCTATCCGGTGCGACACGAGGTCCGCTTGTGATGACCTGGGACGTCTCGGAAAGCCGGGTTCCTGTCGATTCCGATCGGCGGCCGTTGGTCGTCGACCTCGATGGCAGCCTCGTCCGTACCGACACGCTGATCGAATGCGGCGTCGCGGCGCTCTCGCGCCCGGTGAAGTTGGCGCGCGCGCTGTCGGCGCTGCGCGGGCGGGCCGCGTTCAAGGCGGCGCTGGCCGAGATCGCCGCGCTCGACCCGGCGCTGCTCCCCTATAACCGCGAGCTTCTGGCGTTTCTGCGCGAAGAGCAGAAGCGCGGCCGGCCGCTCGTTCTCGCCACCGCGGCGGATCGGCGGATCGCGCTGGCCGTCGCGCAGCATCTCGACTTGTTCGACGCGGTGTTGTCTTCCGACGGCGTCGTCAACCTCGCCGGCGCCGCGAAACTCGCGGCGATCGAGGAAGCGCTCGGGCGTCGCGATTTTTCCTATGTCGGCAACGAAAACCGCGACCTGACGGTGTGGCGGGATGCGGCGAGCGCGATCACAGTTGACGCTTCGCCCCGGCTTGAGCGCGCGGTGGCGCGCGTCGCGCCGATCGAGCGCTCGTTTCCGCGCGATCCGGCGCGCAACCTGGCGATCCTGCGGGCGATGCGGCCGCATCAATGGGTCAAGAACCTGCTGGTCTTCGTCCCGCTCGTCACGGCCCGCGCGGTCGGCGATATCGGCGGCTGGGCAGAGGCGTTCTTGACGTTCTGGGCGTTCAGCCTGACCGCGTCGGGGATCTATCTGATCAACGATCTTTGCGACCTCGCCGCCGACCGTCAGCACCCGCAGAAATGCGCGCGGCCGTTCGCCAGCGGCGTCCTGCCGCCGCAGATCGGGCTGATCGTCGCGCCGCTGCTGGTGATCGCCGGCGGGTCGCTCGGCGCGGCCTCCGGAATATGGCCGGTGCTCGCGCTCTATGCCGGGCTGTCGCTCGGCTATTCCTTCTTCCTGAAGGCGCAGCCGCTGGTCGACGTGTTCGTGCTCGCCGCGCTGTACACGATCCGGCTGATCGGCGGCGGGATCGCCACCGGCCATACCGTGTCGCTGTGGCTCCTGGCATTTTCGAGTTTCCTGTTTCTCAGCCTGGCGATCGTCAAACGGGTCGCAGAGCTGCAGGACATGGCGAAACGCGAGCGGCGCGGGCTCGCCCGCCTCGAAGGCGGTGCGCGGCGCGACGCCGACAAGATCGCTGGACGCGGCTATCTTATCGGCGACCTCTATATCCTCGAACTGATGGGCGTGGCGGCGAGCTTTGTGACGTCGCTGGTGCTGGCGCTCTACGTGCAGAGCGAGATGATGCCGGGCGGCGACCATCGCCCGACGCTCGCCTGGGGTATCGTGCCGCTGATCCTGTTCTGGCAGTGCCGCATCTGGTTCGTGACGCTACGCGGCGAGATGCACCACGACCCGATCGTCTACGCGGCGCGCGATTGGGTGTCATGGGTGGTGACCCTCGCCAGCTTTGCGCTGCTGCTGTTGAGCAGCAAGCCCACGATTTTCGCCTTGTGAGCGGCCGGCCACGCCTCACCGTTTGTTAAAACTCGCGCCGATAAAGTCGCGCCATGACGCTCGCCGCCGAACTCGCCGACAGCCGTAATCCCGATGGGCATGTCGCCAATGGGCGCGTTCTCGTCCAGCCGGGGCACAATGCCTTTCCCGACATGGCGGCGTTTATCGCCGAGACGTTCGGCTTCGACCTGTTGCAGCTCAGCGATTTCGAGATTCACCGCGCGCTGAGCAAATGGGCGCATCTGCGCGGGCTGATCCGGCAATCGATCGATCTGCTGTGCGCGCTGGGGCGGCTGCGGCGGTGCCGCGTGGTCGTGGCGATCGGGCCGATCTCGTACCTGATCAAACTGCTGCGCCGACTGGGCCTCGTTCGTTACGAGACTTCGTTCTGCCTCGGCTGGCATGTCCGTTCGCCGCGCTGGTTTCCGGTGTTTCGCGCACTGAGCCGGCTGGACGGCAGCGGCGACCACTATATCGTCTTCAGCGAGTTCGAGATTCCGCTCTACGAGGCCCATCTCGGCATCGCCCGCGAACGCATGCATTTCCTGCCCTATGGCGACTGGTCGGCGACCGAACCGCCCGCTCCCGAACCGGCGTCCGGCGATTATTACTTCGCCGGTGGCTACAGCAATCGCGATTACCCGGCGCTGATCGCCGCGTTTCGCGCGCTTCCCGCAACGCGGCTCGTCATCATCTGCTCGGCGCTCAACAAGGAGGTCGTCGACGGCGAGCTGCCGGCGAACGTCACCGTGCTGCGCGACGTTCCGGGCGACGTGTTCGACCGCTATGTGCGCGACGCCAAGGCCTGCATCATTCCTTTGAAGCACGACAGCGGCGCCTCCGGGCAGAGCGTCATGCTGCGTCTGATGAAACATCGCAAGGCGATCATCGCCACCGATTTCGGCAGCGTCCGCGGTTATGTGGTCGACGGCGAGTCGGGGTTCCTCGTCGCGGACATGGTTCGCGACGTCCCGGCGCTCGTCGAGCGCATCGAGCGCGATCCCGCCGTAGCCGAAGCGCTCGGCACCGCGGCCTATGAGCGCTATTGCCGCTATTTCTCGTTCAGGGCGGGCGGTGAGGCGCTCCGCCGCATTCTCGCTCCGTCGCTGGCCGCATGACAGGTCGGGGCGTGCGCCATTCGCCTTGTCAAGATCGTCCCGGCAACTCCTCTTGGCCGGACTTGATCCAGCCATCTACGAACGGTCGCGGGCTATTCATAGACCCCCGGGTCATCCCCGGGACCGCCCGCCAGGGTGGGCTGCCCGGGGGCGGGGGAGGCGAATTTGGGGTTGCGAAGAAAGCGCCAAAAGAGCGCACGTTATCGGCAGCTTTCCGCGATCTTGCGCTGGGCGGCCGATTTCGGCAGCTCGAAGTCGTCGACGAAGACGGTGAGCGCGGCGCCGGTCTGATTGTCTTTCGCGGTCGTTCGCCCGGCGCGGGTGAAGTCGCCGACCAGCGTGTCGCCGGGATAAACCAGCCCGCCCGCGAGGCGCTCCAGCACGGCGTAGCCTTCCTCGGTGTCGACGAAAATCTTGTTGCCGCAGCCGGTCGAGCGCTCGACCTGGCCGCTGATGAGGCGCTCGGCGGCGGCCGAGCGGCAGCTCGCGGCGATGCGTTCGGTGATTTCCGATTTGCTGAGCCCGGTCTCGTCGACGCTGGCCGAGAAGTGGCGACCCGCCGGCGCGATAAAGAACGACTGGTAGCCGAGCGTGTCGGTCTTGCCGATGAGCTTGTCGCCGTCATCGGCGACGCCGAGCTCGGTCGGCTCCAACACCGAATAGCCGTTGTCGGTCGAGACGAAGATCTTGTCGCCGCAGCCTTTGGCGCGGAGCACCGAGCCGTCGGCGAATGCCGGCGCTGCTGCGGCGAGAAGCGCGATGGTGACGAGGATGACGACTCGGATTGTCATTCCGGGGCGCGAGTTGGGCGAGCGAACCCGGAACCTATGAACACGAGCCTCTCCTGTAAATCGCCAACGGTTGAGGCCAATTGGCCCTCGTCGGCGGGCATGGGTTCCAGGCCCGATCCTTACCGATCGGTCCGGAATGACCGGAACTTTAATCGATGACCGGCGCCGGCCGCCTGCCCGAGCGCGTCGCGACCTTTGCCTTCCTGGCGCTGTTCGCCGGAGTGATGTGGCCGCCCAACGCCTATTTCTCAGGCGAGACGGTAACCCCGCAGGGCGCCTCGAACATCTACGATTTCCTCGAATTCGCCATGCTGGTGCCGTTTCTCGCGCTGGGCTTCTTCGCCTGCTGGCGCGAGCTGCCAGGGCTCTTAGGGTACGCCTGGCCGGTGCTGGCGTTGGCGCTGTTCGCGTTTCTGAGCGCGTACTGGTCGGACGACCCGTCGCTGGTGGTGCGCCGCGCCGGCACCGTGACGCTGTCGACCCTGTTCGGCATCTACCTCATCGGGCGCGGCGATTTCGGCTGGCTGGTGGCGACGCTGGTCAAGATTTTCGCGCTGGCGGCGATCGCGTCGTTTATCGCGATTGTCGCGCTGCCGCAGGCCGCGACGGTGACCGCGGATTATTACACCCATGCCTGGCGCGGCGCCTTCACCGACAAGAACGAACTCGGCATGGTCTGCGGCGAGGCGCTGATCTTTTCGGTCTATGCCTGGCGCAAGCGGCTTGGCCCGCGCTGGATCGCCGGTTTCACAATCGCGGCCTATCTCGTTCTGCTCTACGGCTCGGAGTCGAAGACGCCGATCGTCTTCATGGCCGCGGCGCTCTATGCCGCGCTGGTGGTGATGGCGCTGCGTCGGCGCAGCGCCGCCGGGCTCATCGTCGGCTACGCGCTGTTGGTGTTCGGCATCGTCGCCGGCGGGCTCTTGGCGGTGGGGTGGCAGGATGCGCTCCTGGCGCTCGGGCGC
>JASHUW010000031.1 GCA_030039815.1 Alphaproteobacteria bacterium | reverse complement strand
ACAGCCCGGAGCAGCTTGCCGAGCTTGGGACGACCATCAACCGCGCCGCCGCGGATGTCATTGTCGCGGCGACCCCGATCGACCTGAAACATTTGCTGCGCATCAAGATCCCGGTGATCCGCGCGCGATACGAATTCGCCGAGGCGGGCCAGCCGGCCCTGGGGTCGCTGGTGGATGCCTTTCTCGCCGGGTTGCCGCGATAAGTCCGGCGGTTTGATGCAAATCAAGGTGCTCGACGGCGGGGCTCCCTAGCCTTCATCCCAACCTCGGATGGGATGAGGACGATGAGGTTCGGGCGTGACGCCTACCAGCAATATTACCCCTATGTCGGCGCCTGCCCTTCCGGTTGGCGCGCGACGCAGCTGCCTTAAAAGGAGTTGACGATGAGCGTCTGGGTGGAAGCAATTTCTCTGCGCATCTTGATCAGCGAGGACGATTCGAAGGACGAGCGGCCGCTGCATGAGGCGATCCTCAAGGCGGCGCGGGACGCCGGACTCGCTGGCGGCAAGGTCATCCGCGGCGTATCGGGGTATGGCCGCTCAAGGCACATCCACGAGAGCTGGCATGGCTTCTCCTATGACCTGCCCGTCGTCGTCGAAATCATCGACAGCGAGGAAAAGATCGATGCGTTCCTGCCCACCGTGCAACAGCTGCGGCAGGGTGCGCTGGTGACCCGGCAACGGGTGCAGGTGCTGCAGCCTTAGCGAGCGCCGCGCGACAATGCCTTACGCCAGCGTTGATGACTTGCCGACGGCGGTGCGCCGCCTGCCGCGGCATGCCCGCGAGATTTTCCGGTCGGCGTTCAATGCCGCCTGGAGTTCCTACGCCGATCGCGGACCGCAGGCACAGGAGGAGATCGCGCATCGCGTCGCCTGGTCGGCCGTCAAGAAGCGCTACCGCAAAATCGGCGATTACTGGATTGAAAAATAGCCGCAGAGCCCGCGCCTTCCTTGGGCGTTCGTGCAGCTCATGGCCGGCTTTCTTGATCCAGATCAGTGGCCCGCTTCTCAATCCGGTGCATCGTGCCGTGATGGAACGCGTGGAACTATTGAGAGCCCGGATTGCCCTCTACCGCCGCTATCTCAGCGAGGGAGCCGAGGGCGACATGGCGAGAGCTTACCTCTGGCTGATCCGGCGGGACGATGTCGAACTTACGGCCATCGCCGCCGGTGCGACAACGCCGCGGCAAACCGGCCCCGACGCAGAGACCTCACCGCCGGCACGTTCCGACCATCCAACGGATAATTGACAAAAGCCGCCCTTAATTCGGCCCACCCCAATCATCTCCGTTGAAGCATAATATGCGGAGCTGCTGAGGAGACGCGCCCGCGAATGAACTCGATGCCGGCGGCCGGAGACGTTGGGGATCCTGCCATCATTGCCGGGCTGTCGAGCGATGCGGCCGTCCGCCGGCTTGCGCAATACGGCGCGAATGCGGTCGTCGAGGAACGCATCAGCCCGGCGCGCCGCGTCTTGCGGCATTTCTGGGCGCCGGTGCCGTGGATGCTCGAAGCGACAATCGCGCTGCAGTTGGCGATCGGCGAGCGGGTCGAAGCGCTGATGGTCGTCGCCCTGCTCATCATCAATGTCGCACTCGGCGTCTTTCAGGAGAGCCGTGCCGACGCGGCGCTTGCGCTGCTGAAGCGGCGGCTGGCGCTTCGGGTTAGGGCGAAGCGAGACGGCGGTTGGCGCGAGATCGCGGCCGCCGAGCTTGTTCCGGGCGACATTGTCCAGGTTTCGCTCGGTGCCGTCGTTCCCGCCGATCTGCGGCTCCTTTACGGGACGGTGCTGCTCGATCAATCGATGTTGACCGGAGAGTCGCTGCCGGCAGAGGTCGAGGCGGGGAAAACGGCGTATGCCGGCGCGCTGGTGCGCCGCGGCGAGGCGATCGGCGAGGTCGTCGGCACCGGAACCCGCACCTATTTCGGCCGCGCCGCAGAGCTGGTCCGCGTCGCGCATATCGAGAGCAGCGAGCAGCGCGCCGTGCTCGGCGTGGTGCGCAACCTGACGATCGTCAATTTCGCCATCGTCGTCGGCATGGTGGCCTACGCCCATGCCCACGCGATGGGCGTCGAGCGGATCATTCCTTTGGTGCTGACCGCGCTGCTCGCCGCCGTGCCGGTCGCGCTCCCGGCGACTTTCACGCTCGCCGCGACGCTGGGTGCGAAGACGTTAGCCCTGAAGGGCGTTCTGCTGACGCGCCTCGACGCCTTGCACGAGGCTGCGATGATCGACGTGCTGTGCGCCGACAAGACCGGAACGCTGACCGAGAACGCCTTGGCGGTGGCTGCGGTTTGCGCGGTCCGCGAGGGTTATGGAGAAGACGATGTGGTGAGCTTGGCGGCGCTCGCCAGCTCGGTTGACGGACGGGACCTGGTCGACCGAGCGGTCCGCGCCTTTGCCGCGGCCCGCCACGGGCTCATGCCGGCGTTGACCGTGCAGCGCTTCACGCCGTTCGACCCGACGAGAAAGCTGGCCGAGGCCGTTGCGGTTGATGGTGACGGTCAGGCGCTGCGCATCGTCAAGGGAGCGCCACTGGCGGTCGCGGGGTTGGCGCCGCTGTCGCCCCGCGCGGTCGATGAACTCGACCGCTTCACGGCGGCCGGCTATCGCACGCTTGCCGTTGCGTGCGGGTCGCTCGATGCGATGACGCTGATCGGGCTCATTGCGCTCAGCGATCCGCCCCGCGCGGATTCGCGCGCTCTCCTGGCGGAATTGCGCTCGCTCGGCGTGCGGCCGATCATGGTGTCGGGGGATGCGGCGGCGACGGCGGCGACCGTCGCCAGCGCCATCGGACTGGACGGCCCTGTTTGCCCGCCGGGAAAAATCTCAGACGATGTCAGCCCCGCCCAGTTCGCGGTCTATGCCGGTGTCTTTCCGGAGGACAAGTTCCGTCTGGTCAAGGCATTCCAACGGCACGGCGATGCGGTCGGGATGTGCGGCGACGGCGCCAACGATGCGCCGGCGCTGCGCCAGGCGCAGATGGGCATCGCCGTCTCCACCGCGACCGACATCGCCAAGGCCGCGGCCGGCATCGTGCTGACCGAGCCCGGGCTCAGCGGCATCGTTGCTTGCATCGACGAGGGCCGCTCGGCGTTCCAGCGGGTCTTGACCTACACGCTGAGCATTCTCGTCAACAAGTCGGTGAATCTGGTCGTGCTTGGCGTCGGACTGATCATGACCGGGCACGCGGTGCTGACCCCGATGCTGCAGGCGCTGTCGATGCTGGCGGGCGACATCGTGACCATGTCGCGCGCCGCCGATCGCGCGAAGCCGACGCCTTATCCGAACGCCTGGCGCGTGCGGAATCTGACCCTGGCGGCGATCCCCCTCGGCGCCTTCAAGCTCAGCTACTGTGTCGGCGTCCTTGCCGTCGGCTGGTACGCGCTCGGTCTCGGGATCGCGGAGATGCGGACGCTGACCTTCGCGATGCTGGTCTTTGCCGGTCAGGCCAACGTCTATGCGTTGCGCGAGAAAGGGCCATTATGGAACTCGCGGCCCGCTCCCGTCATGCTGCTGGCCTCGCTGGCCGATCTGGGATTGGTGACCATGCTCGTGTTGAGTGGGGCGCTGGTAAACCCGCTTTCGCCTGCGCTTATCGCCCTTCTCGGGCTGGCGACGCTGTGCTTCGCGCTGGTGATGGATGGGGTGAAGCGCTTCGTGTTCAGCCGGCTGGAGATCGATCGACGTCAGGTTTGAGAGACACCCGTCAGCCGGGTGGACAGGTCAGCCCACCCGGCCAGCGGAAAGATGGTCACGACGCCTTCTTGACCTCGATCTTCTGCTCCTTCGCGGCCTGGGCCGTCTTCGGCAGGGTCACCGTCAGCACGCCCTTGGCCATGTCGGCGCCGATCTTGTCGGCATCGACACCGTCGGGCAGCGCGAAGGCGCGCTCGAACGAGCCGTAAGCCCGCTCCGACACGTGACGGTTTTTGTTCTTCTCCTCCTTCTCGTAAGTCTTCTCGCCCTTGATCGTCAGCATGCCGCCGGAGACGGTGACGTTGACGTCCTTTTCCTCAAGCCCGGGAAGCTCGGCGGTGATCTTGTAGCCCTTGTCGTCCTCGGTGACGTCGACCGCCGGGTTGGGGAAGCTGAACGAGCTTTCATAGGTCCAGGCCGGCTCGGTGTTGAACCAGCGCCGCAGGCTCGGCATGCCGAAGCCGCCGGAGAACCGGTCGAATACCCGGTCCATCTCATCGTGGAAGGATCGCCACAAATCCGGCGTGCGGGCCGGAACGTTCTTTTTCACTTCAACGGGAGTATTGGCCATCGGTGGCTCCATCGCTTTGTTGTCAGACGCAGCGAGTCTAAGGAAGGCGATGACCGAGGGCCTTGATCTAGCTCAATGGCCGGATGCCCCAACCGCGCAGCCGCACGGTGGGGCTGATGAAGGCGCCCTCGGTGTAAGCCGCTTCCTGGTCGAGGAGGGCGGCGACACGCAACCTCTCCTCGCGAACCAAATCATTCTCGGCGCGCGCGGCGAGCGCGCGGTATTGCGCCGCCAGGCGGCGCAGCTTCCTGATCTGGTCCATGGCGAAGCTCTCCATGTTAGCCCGGCGTCTTAGCCAGCCGCTCGACGCGCCGAGCCTCCGCCTTGATGTCCTCGGCGGTGCGCAGCCGCAAATCCCAATTCGCGGGATTCTCCGCTCGCTCGACTGATGCCCGATACCAGGGTGCCAGCTCTCGCAATTTCTCTGGATCGGGCACGATCGGGCGGCTCCGTCTCGTCATGCGCCGCGAGGGTAGAGATCTGTGCGCGGACCTGAATGATCTGGATCAATCGCCGGGCGAAGATCGTCCGTTCAGACGCCGTGCTCCCAAGCCGTGTGTTGCTGCAACGCGGCGTCGCGCGCCGCGCGCACGCGCGGACTGTTCAGATAATCGCGCACCCAAGGGTCGCCGTCGCTCATCAGCTCCCGCGGCGTCCCGACGCGCAGCTTCTTGTCCACGATCACGGCGACGCGATCGCAGACCGCGAACACGGTTTCGAGGTCGTGCGTCACCAGGAATACCGTCAGCCCGAGCCCGGTCTGTAAATCCTTGATGAGCTGATCGAAAGCGTCGGCCGCGAGCGGATCGAGACCGGAGGTCGGTTCGTCGAGAAACAGCAGCTCCGGATCGAGCATGAGAGCCCGGGCGAGCGCGGCGCGTTTGCGCATCCCGCCGGATAGCTGGGCGGGATACTTGGCGCCGGCGTCAGCGGGCAATCCGACCAGCCCAAGTTTGGAAGCGATGATACCGTCCGCGAGCTCAGACGCCATGCCGAGGCTTTCGCGCAGCGGCACTTCCAGGTTCTCCGCCACGGTGAGCGAGCTGAACAGCGCCCCGTCCTGGAACAGCACGCCCCAGCGCCGTTCGAGCGCGATCCGCCCTTCCTCGTCCAGTCCGAAGACATTCTTGCCAAGCACCTCGATACTGCCGGAAGCCGGCTTGTTGAGCCCGATGATGGTGCGCAATAACACCGATTTGCCGCTGCCGGAGCCGCCCACCACGCCCATGACCTCGCCCGCCATGACATCGAGATCGATACCGTCATGCACGGTCTGATTGCCGAACCGGTTGACGAGGCCGCGCACCCGGATAACCGGCCGGTTGGAAGCGGTGCCCGAGGAAGGGTTCATGGTTGGCTCCTCACGCCGCCGCCGTGTTGGGCACGGACCCCGTGGCACTCGGCGACTTGGTCTTGCGGCCGTTCAGCAGCTTGTTGAGATCGGCCGTGGTCAGCGTCTCTTTTTCCAGCAAAAGCTTGGCGCCGCGCTCGAGGACGTCGCGCCGTTTTTCGAGCTCGGCATAGGCACGATCGGCAGCGCCGGCGACCAGGTCGCGCACCGCGCAGTCGATTTCGCGCGCCGTCTGTTCAGCGTAGCTGCGCTCGAGCCATCCGCCGGGCTGCGGCGCGCCCTGCAGGAACTGCTGGTGAATGCGGTCGTAGGAGACGTCGCCTAGCGTCGGCACCATGCCGTATTGCGCCGCGACGCTGCGCGCGATGTCGGAGGCCTTGGCGAGGTCATCGGCGGCACCCGTCGAGACCTTACCGAAGATCAGCCGCTCGGCGGCCCGTCCGCCGAGCAGCACCGCCATCTTGTTCTGCAGCTCGTCCTCGGTCATCAGGAAGCGGTCTTCGGTCGGCCGCTGGATCGTGTAGCCGAGCGCGCCGATCCCGCGCGGGATAATCGAGATTTTCTGCACCCGGTCGACGCCGGGTAGCAGCGAGGCCACAAGCGCATGGCCCATCTCGTGATAAGCGACGATCTCGCGCTCTTTGGGTGAGAGGATGCGGTTCTTCTTTTCCAGTCCGGCGATGATCCGCTCGATCGCGCCGGTGAAATCGGCGCTGGTGACATTCTCGGAATTGCGCCGCGTGGCAAGCAGCGCCGCCTCGTTGCACAGCGTCGCCAGATCGGCGCCGGTAAAGCCCGGCGTCAGCGCCGCGATCTCCTCGGCCGATACGCCAGGCGCGAGGCGGATTTTCTTCAGATAGATGTTGAGGATCTGGATGCGCCCGATTTTGTCCGGCCGGTCGACCAGCACCTGGCGGTCGAAGCGTCCGGCACGAAGCAGCGCGGGGTCGAGGATTTCCGGCCGGTTCGTCGCGCCGAGCAGCACCAGCCCGACCGACGGATCGAAACCGTCCATCTCGGACAGCAGCTGGTTGAGCGTCTGTTCCTTTTCATCATTGCCGCCGAGATGAGAGGGGCCGCCGCGCGCGTGGCCCAGCGCGTCGAGCTCGTCGATAAAGATGATCGCCGGCGCCTTCTCGCGGCCCTGAGCGAAGAGATCGCGCACGCGCGCAGCCCCGACGCCGACATAAAGCTCGACGAACTCCGAGCCGTTGATCGACAAGAACGGCACGCCGGCCTCGCCCGCCACCGCGCGCGCCAGCAGCGTCTTGCCGGTGCCCGGCGGCCCGTAGAGCAGCACGCCCTTGGGGATCTTGCCGCCGAGCTTTTGGAATTTTTGCGGATCTTTCAGGAACTCGATGATCTCCTGAAGCTCTTCCTTGGCCTCGTCGCAGCCCGCCACGTCCGTAAACGTGTATTTCTGGGCCTTGTTGGTTTGAAGCTTGGC
>JASHUW010000382.1 GCA_030039815.1 Alphaproteobacteria bacterium | reverse complement strand
TCTATCACAACATGTTCCTCAATCGGGAGCCGCTGCGCGGCGGGTTCCTCAAGCTCCTCGACCACAAGACGATGCGCCGCCGCGCCCGCGAAGCGCTCGACGAGATCGGCGTCCACATCCCGTCGATCGACGTCGAGGTGGGTCAGCTCTCGGGTGGGCAGCGGCAGGCGATCGCGGTGGCCCGCGCGGTCTCCTCGCACGCGCGGATCCTGTTGCTCGACGAGCCGCTCGCGGCCATGGGCGCACGCGAGGCGCGGCTTATCATCGACCTCATCGACCGGCTCAGGGAGCGCGGCGACATCGCGATCGTGATGATCGCGCACAACTACGCGCAGACGCTCGAAATCTGCGACCGGGTGATGCTGATGCAGCACGGCGCGGTTACCTTCGAGAGCCACGCCGCGACCACCTCGGCGGAAGAGCTGTTGGAGATCGTGCGCCGCGAATACCGCGCCGTCCGCGCTGGTTGAGCGCAGACCTCCGTCTGTTACCGCGCCGTCCTCGAATAGCCACTTTCGCGCCTCACAAACCGCCGAGCCGGTGACAGGGAGCAGCGATGAGCGCGATCAACGAGCGCACCTTGAGCAAGGTGCCGGAAGTCACCCTGGTGTTCTGGATCATCAAGATCGCCGCGACGACGCTCGGCGAAACCGGCGGCGACACGGTGACGATGACGTTCCTGCACGCCGACAAAAATGCCCATAACGGCGGCTATCTCATCGGCTCGGCGATCTTCCTCTCGCTGCTCGCGGTGATGGTGGCGCTGCAGATAGCGGCGAAGCGGTTTCACCCTTTCCTCTATTGGGCGACGATCGTCGCCTCGACCACCGCCGGCACGACGATGGCCGATTTTGCCGACCGCTCGCTCGGCATCGGCTACACCGGCGGCTCGACGTTGCTGCTCGCCTGCGTGCTGGCCGTGCTGGCGCTGTGGCACCTCTCGGAAGGCACGATCGCGGTCGAGACCGTCAACACGCCGTGGGTCGAAGCCTTCTACTGGGCGGCGATCACCTTTTCCCAGACGCTCGGCACGGCGCTGGGCGACTGGGTGGCCGACACCTCGGGGCTCGGCTATGCCGGCGGCGCGCTGGTGTTTGCCGCCGGGCTCGCGGTGCTGGCCGTCCTCTATTTCCGGACCGGCGCGTCGCGCGTCGCGCTGTTCTGGACGGCATTCATCCTGACCCGGCCGCTCGGCGCGACGGTCGGCGATTTTCTCGACAAGCCGATGCCCGATGGCGGGCTGGCGTTGAGCCGGCCGATCGCTTCGGCCGTCATCGCCGCGCTGATCATCGCCTTCATCCTGTTGTTGCCGCAACGCGCCGGGCGCCATCCCGAGCACGCCTAGGCGCTCGATCACGGTGCGCATCGCCGCTGCGCGCCTCGACGGAAGCCTGACGCCCCGTCTGCAGGGTGCTATCTTGCCGGGAGCTTGCAGTGAGGATCCGGCGATGCCCTATGGCGACCACTCCGACGACACCGTGACCGTCGCGCTCGGCGAGGATTACCCGGAGCTGCGCGAGTCGATCCGCAAGATCTGCGAGGGCTATCCCGGCGCGTACTGGCGCAAGCTCGAGGACGAGCAGGCCTACCCGACCGAATTCATCGAGGAACTGACCCGCGGCGGGTTCCTCGCCTCGTTGATCCCCGAGGAATATGGCGGCTCGGGCCTGCCGCTGCGCGCGGCGGCGGTGATCCTTGAAGAGATCAACGCCAGCGGCTGCACCGCCAGCCAGGGCCACGCGCAGATGTACATCATGGGCACCCTCTTGCGGCACGGCAGTCCGGAGCAGAAAGCGAAGTACCTGCCGAAAATCGCCACCGGCGAATTGCGGCTGCAGGCGTTCGGCGTCACCGAACCGACCACCGGCTCCGACACCACGAAATTGAAGACCCGCGCGGTGCGCGAGGGCAATTCGGGCTATGTCGTCAATGGCCAGAAGGTATGGACCTCGCGCGCCCGGCATTCCGACCTGATGCTGCTGCTCGCCCGCACCACCCCGGTCGAAGAGGTGAAGCGGCGCACCGACGGGCTCTCCGTGTTCCTCATCGACCTCAAGGAAAACCTCGGCAACGGGCTCGAAATCCGCCCGATCGAGGCAATGATCAATCACAACACCACCGAAGTCTTTTTCGACAACCTCAAGATCCCGGCCGACAGCCTGATCGGCGAGGAAGGAAAGGGGTTCCGCTACATCCTCGACGGCATGAACGCGGAGCGCATCCTGATCGCCGGGGAATGCATCGGCGACGGACGCTTCTTCATCGACCGCGCCAGCGCCTACGCGCGTGATCGTAGCGTGTTCGGCCGTGCTATCGGCGAGAATCAGGCGATCCAGTTTCCCATCGCACGGGCTTACGTGCAGGTGTCCGCGGCGGCGGAAATGGTGAAGAAGGCGGCGGCGATGTTCGACGCGGGCGAATCTTGCGGGACGGAAGCCAACATGGCGAAGTTGCTCGCTTCGGAAGCCGCGTGGTACGCGGCCGACATGTGCATCCAGACGCATGGCGGCTTCGGTTTCGCCGAGGAGTTCG
>JASHUW010000381.1 GCA_030039815.1 Alphaproteobacteria bacterium | reverse complement strand
AGCTCGCCGCGCCAGAAGGCGATGACCTGGCCGTCCACGGTCTTCAAGACCTGGCTGCTCGACACCGCGTTTGCGTCCTTCATGGCCGTCCCATCCAACAAAATGCCGCCAGGGCGCGAGAGTAAAGCTGGAAAATTCCTTGTAATCAGGCCGCGGCCGCGCCGCGCGGGGAGGTCTTTTGCGGGTCGCGCAGGCTCTCACCGCGTAGCTGTAACCGATGAGCGTTGTGGATCACTCGGTCGAGCATTTCCGCCGCGATTGTCGGATCGCCGATGACGCGGTGCCATTGGTCGACCGCGACCGGGCTTGAGACCAAAGTACTGCGGCGACCATACCGCCCTTCGAGGATTTCCAGCAGATCGTGACGCTGCTCGGCGGTAAACGGTTCGATGCCCCAATCGTCGATGATCAGCAAATCGACGTGCTGAAGCGTCCGCATTCGCCGCGTGTACCGCGTGGTGCCGCGCGCAGCGTCGAGTTCCGCCGACAACCGCGAGACCCGCTCATAACGCACCGAGCGGTCGTCGCTGCAGGCCTTCTCGCCAAGCGCGCAGGCAAGCCAAGTCTTTCCTACCCCGGTCGGGCCGTCGATGATCACGTTGTCCGCGTCGTCGATCCAGCGGCCGGTCGCCAAAAGGTGGAACAGCGCGTCGTCGAACCCGCGCGGTGCGTTGTAGTCCACGTCGGCGAGCGGCGCGCGGTAGCGCAATCCGGCCGCCCGCAGCCGGCTCGCCACCCGTTTCTGCTTGCGCGAGGCGGTCTCGCCAGCGACCAGGGCCGACAGCCAATCCTCGAAGCGCGACAGGCCGCGCGGCCGCTCGCCGCGAAGCCGGTGGAGCCCTTGGGCCATGCCAAAGAGACCGAGCTTCGTGAGCTCTTCCGCAAGAGGATGGGGCCGGGCAGGCTCCGTTTCGGGCGCGTGCACGACGACGGTCGGCCGCGGCATCGCGGTCGCCAGGAAACGCGCCGGATTAAACGCGAGTTCGCGGCGCAAGTTGACGCTGTGCGGTTTCATTCTGATTGGTTCCTGTCGCTGCATCGGTCCCTCGGTCAGTCCGCAATCTCGCCGAACAGAGCGCGCATTTCCGACGCGGCTCTGCCCGAGGGCTCGAATTCGGTGACCCCCTGTCCGGTGGTAATGGCGCGGGCATAGGCCACCAGGTTCGAGACGCCGACCGGCACGAGGTTGATCCCCATGTCCGTGATTGCGCCCTCCGCCTGGCAGCGGTCGACGGTGCGCGTCTGCACGGCGTTAAGCACGACCGCGGCGTTCTTACGGCGCAGTGCGGTCAGCTGCACCGTTGACGCCAGGTATTGCAGGTCGACGATGGTCGGCCGACAGGGGATGAGCACCAGATCGGCGGCGTCGATCGAGGAAACGAGGATGCCCTCGGCATGCGCCGCGGTGTCGATGACGATCAACTTCGCTCCGAGAGCCTCGGCCGACTCCAGGGCCTGGGGAAGCCGGGCGGCCATGGCGGAGATGACCGTCGGCGAGCGGCCTGTGACGGCGCGCAAATCGCCCCATTTGGCAGAGGCCTGTTGGGGATCGACGTCGATGACGACGGTCTTGAGCCCCGCTTCCTCCGCGGTCACCGCGAGATTGAGGCATACCGTCGTCTTGCCGGTACCTCCTTTTAGGCTTGCCATCGCGACCACGACTGTCATGAAACGCGCGCCTCCTGCGCTTCGATCTCACGGTTGCTGGGAAAAAGCGTTCGGTATGTGGATCTGGTTCGCCTGATCGTGCCCCAGTGGGGACTTGGCCAACGCCTGCTCGATCGTCTCCCTGACATGCTCGTAGGCCCCGCGGATCGGCGCCAGTTGAAAGGACATGGCGCTGTCGATGACGCCGTCGCTGATGCTCAGAAGCTGATCTCCGAGAAGCATCGATACATAGTGTGCAGCATCGCGCCGCATCGAGATGACGATCGTCTCTTCGTCCATTTCTCATATCCCGATCACAAGAGCACTATGACCTTGCGAGTTGTTGCCTCTTTGCATCAAGAGTTGATGAATTCTTTTTTAAGATTAGCTAACAAGAAGTAAATTTTACTATATCATTGGTAGTCTTAATCATGTTTCAGCGGATTCGCCGTGGCGCGGCCCCTCCCGGCGTTGCCGGTGATAGCGCGCGAGCACGCGTGCTTTGCGGCACGCCGGCTCGCTCTTGCGGGCGAAGGCAAGGATGCCGCGGACGAGCTCTTGGGCGCGTTCGCCGCCCTGCCGACTTCGATCAAGCGGCGCGGCAACCCAGCCCTGACGCCAGTGTCAGACGACTGGCGTCGGCAATTCCTTTCCCGAGAAATGCGCCGCGAGATTGGCCAGCACGAGCTCGGCCATCGCTCGCCGCGTGTCGACCGTTGCGCTCGCCTGGTGCGGCTGCAGGACGACGTTGTCCATCGACCATAGCGCTTCCGGGACATTGGGCTCGTGCACGAAGACATCGAGCCCGGCGCCGCCGAGCCGCCCCTCGACCAACGCCGCAACCAACGCTTCTTCATCGACAATGCTGCCGCGCGCGACATTGATCAGAATGCCCTTTGGGCCCAGCGCGTCGATCACCTTGCGGTTGACGATCCCCCGCGTCGCCGGCCCGCCGCTGGCCGCGATCACCAGAAAATCCGCTTCTCGCGCCAAGTCATCGAGCGCCGGCACGAAACGATAGGCGACCTCGACCGGTTGCCGCTCGGTGTATGCGATCGTCATGGCGAAGCCTTCGCCGCGCCGTGCGATTTCCCGGCCGACATGGCCCAGGCCGAAAATCCCCAAGCGCTTGCCGCTCACTTTGGCCGATAGCGGCGGATGCGCCTGCGGCCATCGCCCGTCGCGGACGAAACGGTCGGCGACGCAAATCCGCCGCGACACCGCCAGCATCAAACCAATGGCCAGATCGGCGACGTCGTCGGTCAGCACCCCGGGCGTGATGGTGACGCGCACCCCGCGGGCGCGAGCGCGGTCCAGATCGACCGCATCCGTGCCGATCCC
>JASHUW010000380.1 GCA_030039815.1 Alphaproteobacteria bacterium | reverse complement strand
CGGCATGAGCTCTTCGAGCCGGCTTATTGGGTGCCCCTCGGCGATCCTGACCAGCGTGTCGCGCAGATAGGCTTCTGGGTCTAACGCGTTGAGCTTCGATGTCTGCACGATCGTATACATCGCAGCGGCCCGATTGCCGCCGACGTCAGACCCCGCGAAGAGATAGTTCTTTCTGCCCAACGCCATGGCCCGTTCATTCTGCCCATGTCGGGCAGGAGTTGGAAGTTCACTACCGGTATCACCCCTATTTTGGCGCGAAGGTTCTGGTACGCCGCGTAGAGCAGCGAGCGACCGGGCAGTTCTTGAAGGTGCAGGGACCGGCCGGCATTGTTATATCGATCGCCGATTGGATGCTCGATCCTGTGATTTGTGCCGCGATGACGGTCGGCCCGCCGCGCGTTGATCTGGCAGCGCTCATCGAGCTAAGGCGCCTGTTGATGGGGGTTTCGAAAGGCACACACTCCCCGAGCGATGTTGGAATCGTTCGGGGGAAAAACAATGCAATCTCTCAAGTTGCCGGCGGGGGTGCCGGGCCGGCAGATGAACCTGTTATTCGCAGACAGCAGGCTGGAAGGGCTGGGCGCCCTCGAGCGGAACAAGATCATATTGACGCTGGCTCAGATCCTCATGCAGGCGGCGGGCATCCGCGTCTCGGAGCTTGACGATGACAAACACTGAGCTGATTCCAGCCGTCATCCTCAAGCGGAAGGCGATCGTCTATGTGCGCCAATCGACGCAATCCCAGGTGATGACCAACCTGGAGAGCAAGCGGCGCCAATATGATCTGGTCGACGTCGCTCGCCAACGCGGATTCGTTGACGTCGAAATTATCGACGACGATCTTGGCCGATCCGCGAGCGGAACCGTAGCGCGCCCCGGCTTCGACCGGCTGGTCGCATGGCTGTGCGCCGGTAAGGTCGGCGCCGTTCTGTGCTTCGATGCGTCCCGGCTCGCCCGGAACGGCCGCGACTGGCATCACCTGCTCGAACTCTGCGGGCTTGTCGAAGCCCGCGTCATCGATCTCGATGGCGTCTACAATCCTTGTCGACCCAATGATCGCCTGCTGCTGGGCATGAAGGGCAGCATCAGCGAGTTCGAGCTTGGCGTGCTGCGGGCGAGGATGCTGGATGCCGCTCGGTCCAAGGCCAGCCGGGGCGAGCTGCGGATATCGGTTCCGTTCGGCTACATCTGGCACCGTGAAATCGGCCTTGGTCTCGATCCCGATCTGCGTCTCCAGGAGGTGATCCGACTTATCTTCACCCGGTTCCGCGAGCTCGGCAGCGCACGCCAAGTACTGCTCTCGATGAAGGCGGATCAGATTCACTTCCCGCGGCCCTCTGACGAAGGGCGCATGACCAGCTTCGAGTGGCTGCCGATCCGCTACCGCAACGTGATCGCCGTTCTCAAGAACCCCTTCTACGCGGGGGTCTACGTGTACGGAAAAAGCGAGAAGCGCACCTCGATCATCGAAGGGAGGGCGCGGCGGAGCTACGGGCATGGCAAGCCGATCGGGACTTGGGAGGTGATGATCAAGGATCATCACGAAGGCTATATCGGCTGGACGGAGTATGAGCGTAATCAGAAGCAGCTCGCCCTCAACAATTACGGCCGCGCCGGAGGCGTAAAGTCCGGCCGGGGCGGCAGAGCGCTGCTGTCGGGGATGATGAGTTGCGGGCGGTGTGGGCGGCGGCTGAGCGTCGCCTATACCGGCAATCCGCAGAGCCGACCGGTATATCGCTGCGACAAGCCGAACCTTATGATGGGGCTACCGCGCTGCATGACCTTCGGTGGACCGCGGGTCGATGCCGCGATCGGCCGGGAGTTGTTGCTGGCGGTGGAACCAATGGCGGTCGATGCCGCGTTCGAGGCCGAGCGGATGTACCGGGAACAACAGGACGACCAGCAGCGTATCCGCGACCTGGAAATGCAGCAGGCCCAATATGACGCGAGCCTGGCCGAGCGTCGCTACGCGGCCTGCGATCCGGACAATCGCCTCATTGCCGCGCAGCTGGAGAAGAACTGGGAGGCCGCGCTCCGGCGGGTCCGAGATCTGGAGACACACCGGCCCGCTGAAAGGCAATCAGATATTACGGTCGATCCGAACGCTTTCACCAACTTGGCGGACAATCTGTCGACGGCCTGGAATGCGACCGGCGTCACGATGCGGGCTCGCCAGCAGCTGCTTCGGACGTTGATTACCGACATCATCGTCGATGTCGACGATGATGCGCGTGAGGTCATCCTCACGATCCATTGGCGTGGAGGCCAGCACTCCGAGCTGCGGGTGCGTAAGCCTCGGTCCGGGGAGCATGGCTGTGCGACGACAGAGGATGCGCTAGCGGTGATGCGTAGCATGGCTGGTCGGTGGTCGGACGAACACATCGCCGCGTCGCTCAATCGAATGGGCATGCCCACTGGCCAGGGCAAAAGCTGGACGGCGCACCGCGTCGCTTCGGTCCGGCGCGTGCGCGGAATCTATGCCTACCGCTCCGCCGAAAAGGATGGCAAATGGCTCACCATGACCGAGGCGGCAACGGCGTTGGGCGTGACGAACCACACCCTGCGTCGCCTTATCAAAACCCACGTCCTTCCCGCTGAGCAGGTTGTCGCCGGAGCGCCATACCAGATCCGCGCCGATGACCTGGCGTCGGAACCTGTCAAAATGGCGGTGGCCCGAAAAGGTCGCCCGTGTCGCGTCGCTGACGCCGACACGC
>JASHUW010000379.1 GCA_030039815.1 Alphaproteobacteria bacterium | reverse complement strand
CTCAACCTCCTCACCAACGCGATCAAGTTCACCCCGCCCCAAGGCCGGGTCGCGGTAACGGCTGCGCTCGGCGAGGGCGGCGCCATGGTGATCCGCGTGTCGGATACCGGGATCGGCATTCCCGCCAACAGGCTGCACCGGCTGTTCGTCCCGTTCGAGCGGCTGCACCGCGCCACCGGCATCGAGGGCAGCGGCCTTGGCTTGTGCATCACCCGGGGTCTCGTCGGGCTGCATGGCGGAACGATCGCTGTCGAGAGCCGGGAGGGCGAGGGGACGACCTTTATCGTCATGCTGCCGGCCGAGCGTGTCTCGGTCGCGCCGGTGCCGCTCGCCGACGCCGCCGAATAACGCCGATCAGTTCCGCGACCGGCGCAACAGCTGGACGTAGCGCCCGGGAGTGAGGCCGAAGCGCGCCTTGAAATGCCGCGTCATATGGCTCTGGTCGGCGAAGCCGCCCGCGGCCGCGGCCTCGGCGAGCGGCAGCCCGGCGGCGATCGCCGCCTTGACCCGCTGCAGCCCGCGCCCGACCAGATAGCGGTGCGGCGAGGTCGCGAAGCGCGCGCGGAAAGCGCGCGCCAGCGCATAGCGGTCGATGCCGGTGGCGGCTTCGAGATCCTCGGCGGTGGGCGACAGGTCTTCTGCCGCGTCGAGCAGGTCGCGCGCCTGGTCGAGCCGCGCGCCGTCATACCGTGCCGGGCGCGACGGCGCCGGCTGTCCCGCGCGGCGGCTCAGCCGGTCGGCGACCGCGGCGACGATCCCCGCCCCGGCCAGCGTCGTGAGGCTGTCGGGAAAACCTTCGAACACCTCGTCCAGCGCCGCCGTCAGCGCGGGGTCGTCGCCGACGGCGTCCGTCACGAAGGGCAGCGTCCGCTCGTCGAGCGCGTCGCCGATCAGCGCCGCGTCGATATAGATCATGCGATAGACGAACCCGTCCGCCGCGACGGCGTGGCCGTCATGCACCTCGTCGGGGTGCAACACGATGGTCATGCCGGTGGTACTGACGCATTCGGCGCCGCGATAGCGGAACGCCTGAAACCCCCGCTCGGTGACGCCGATCGCATAAGTCTCGTGGCGGTGCGGATCGTAGGCATGACCGAAGAACCCGGCGCGCAGCCGCTGGATGCCGGGGCAGGGGTGGTCGGTGGTGATGAAGTCGCCCAAGGGCGGCGGCTCGGACATGCACGAACGTTCAAGACGCGAGTGGTCAGGGCGCTACCATGCCCGGCATGCGCTACGAAACCAAGACCTCGATCGTGCTGCGCCACGACCTCTTGCCTTGGCAGGTCGCCAACGTCGCGGCGTTCCTCGCCGGTGGACTCGCCGGCTTTTTCCCGGAGATCGTCGGCGAACCCTATCGCGACGGCAGCCATCGCATCTACACGCCGCTGATCCGCGAGCCGGTCTTCGTGCTCGGCGCGACCGCGGCCGAGCTCGCGCGGACGCATCAACGCGCGATCACCCGCAACCTGCGGGTCGCGATCTACACCGCGCCGCTCTTCATGACGACCGACGATTTCGCCAACCGCGCTGCGGTTGCGGAGCACTCGACCGAGTCCCTCGATCTGGTTGGGCTGGGACTGCACGCCGACCGCAAGACGATCGACAAGGTGACCAGCGGCCTGAAGTTCCTCGGCTGACTACTGTCGGCTCTGGAAGGAATACAGGCAGCTCGGCGACTGGATTTTCGCGCTGACATTGCCGGCCTGAACCCGGCCCGTCATGGTGATCACCCCACTCTTCACCCGAGCCGTCGCCTTGAAATTGCCGTTCGGGTCGATCCGGCCGGAAAGGATCGTGTCGAAGCGCGGCACGTATTTGAACCGCACGACGCCGCCGGAAATGCTCAGCGGGTATTCGGAGCCGAGCGGCGGCTTGGTGCAGTCGCCGTTGATGATGCCGTTAAGGGTGAGTTCGCCGACATATTCGCCGTCGAATGGGCTCGCGCCTTGCGCCCAGGCGGCGCTCGTCAGCGCCGCGGCGAGAACGACACCCAGCCCCAGCCTCCTCGGCATGTTCCGCTTGGCGGTCATCGTGCTGCGCCCCCGTCCGATCTGAGCCTTGTTCTGGCCCCAGATCATCGGCAAGGCCGCGGCGCGGCTCAAGCGCTTCGATTGCACCGCGACCGATGGCCGCTCAATTGCCGATTGATGCCGGCTTGAGCGCCTCTTCGACGGCCCGGATGATTTCCACCGGGTGCAGCGGCTTCAGCAGCACCTTGTACTTTGGCGGGATCGGTGGCGAGCTCGCGCAGGATAAAGGCGTAGCCGGTCAGGATCAGTGCGGGAATGCCCTTCTCCTCTGCCGCGTCGGCCGGCTCCATGTCGGCGCCGTCGGGTAGGCGGCCATCCGATAGCACCAGGTCCTAGCCGCGCGACAGCAGCAACTCACGAGCGTTTTGCAGGTTCGGGGCCGCGTCGACCTCGTGGCCGCCATTAAGAAGAACATGCTCAATGACGATCCGAACATCGGCGTCGTCTTCGGCCAACAGGATCCGCGCCATCAGCCGCGTTCCTCCAACCGTCCGTTTCCGGCACAACCCGGCGCTAATAACCGAGTTGGGGCGAGCGGCGCCAGGAAAGGAGTGCAACAAAAGGTGACAGGGCATCGGCCCGCCGCCCATTTCGCGACGCGCTTGACACGCGCTCGGCGAAGGCGTAACCACGCGGCTCCGTGGTGATTTGAGCCGACCGGCTTGCGCGCCACGTTAAATAAGGCGCTAAAAGGTCGGGGGATTTGGAAAGAACCCTGGCCTCCGGTCCGGGGTTTTTTGTTGCCCGGATCGGCGGCCGGGGTCTGGGACAGCGCAGACCCGAGAGGAGCACCGCCGATGACCAAACACGTCCTGCCTCCCGAGATCGCGGCCGAGGCCGAGCAGTCGACCATCCTGGTGCGCGGCGGCGCGATGCGCAGCGGGTTCGACGAGACCTGCGAGGCGCTCTACCTGACCTCCGGTTTCGTCTACGGCAGCGCCGCCGAGGCCGAGGCCGCGTTCAAGGACGACAGCCAGCGTTTCCTCTATTCGCGTTATCGCAACCCGACCGTTCAGATGTTCGAGGATCGCCTCAGGCTGCTCGAAGGCGCCGAAGCCTGTCGTGCCACCGCAAGCGGCATGGCGGCGGTGTTCGCCGCGCTGCTCTGCAAGCTGCGCGCGGGCGACAGGGTCGTCGCCAGCCGCGCGCTCTTTGGCTCGTGCAATTACATCATCACCGAGCTGCTGCCGCGCTGGGGCGTGCAGACGACCCTCGTCGACGGCCGCGACCTGTCCGCCTGGGAAGCGGCGATCGGGCGCGAGGTCAAGGTCACCTTCTGCGAGAGCCCGTCGAACCCGGCGATGGACATCATCGACCTCGCCGAGGTGGCGCGCCTCACGCACCGGGCCGGCGGCATTTTTGTCGTCGACAACGTGTTCGCCACGCCGCTGTTGCAGAAGCCGCTCAAATACGGCGCCGATGTCGTCGTCTACTCGGCGACCAAGCATATCGACGGGCAGGGCAGGGCGCTCGGTGGCGCGATCCTCTGCAGCAACGATTATCTCAAGAACGATCTCGGCCAGTTCTATCGCCATACCGGGCCGTCGCTGTCGCCGTTCAACGCCTGGCTGTTGCTGAAGAGCCTCGAAACCCTGGAGCTGCGCGTCGAGCGCCATTGCCGCACCGCGCTCGCCATCGCGAAGCATCTGGAGACGCATCCCAAGGTCACCCGGGTGCTCTATCCGGGCCTGCCTAGCCACCCGCAACACGAGCTCGCCAAGCGCCAGATGGCATTGGGCGGCAGCGTCGTCTGCTTCGACATCGCCGGTGACAAGGAGGCGTGCTTCCGCTTTATGGATGCGCTCAAGATCGTCGACATCTCGAACAATCTCGGCGACGCCAAGAGCATCGTCACCCACCCGGCGACGACGACGCATTCCCGCCTCAAGCCCGAGGAGCGCGCCACGCTCGGTATCGGCGACGCGCTGGTGCGCCTCTCGGCCGGGCTCGAAGGCGAGCGTGACCTGATCGCCGATCTCGACCGCGCCTTGGCAGAGGTTTAGGCCGCGCCTCGGTCGTCGTCATAGCCGGGCCAGGTTCCGGGGGGCCCGGCCATGAAATCGGCCGGCTCCCTTGTAATGTGCCGCGGGCGGGCCACATACGGGACATCAACTTTTGGTTCGGCACGCATTTCGTAGCTCGACAGAGCGCCGAACCGCCTCCCGTAAAAAGCCAACGGTTGATCCGGCACTCCATCTGGACTGCCGGCCAATTGACGTTGAAAGGTTATCCATGGCTATCGGAACCGTGAAATGGT
>JASHUW010000378.1 GCA_030039815.1 Alphaproteobacteria bacterium | reverse complement strand
ACCTATGTAAATGTTACTAACATTTACTTATGCCCACGAGGCGACGGAGTCAAGATCGCGCGCGCGACAATTTTCGCTATCGCTCGCCGATCAGCCCGAGGCCGCGCAGATAAATCAGGACGGCCGCTTCGAGCAGGTCCTCGGGCGACATCGGCAGGCTGCGGCGTCCCGCGTCGCCGCGGCCGAACAGCGAGGCGATGCCGTGCGACAGTGCCCAGATATGGAGGCTCATCATCAGCGCCGGCGGGCGTCTCTCGGCCGGCGCGTGCGCCGACAACGCCTCCGACGCGCGGCGCAGCACCGCGAATGCCCGCTCCGACGCCTGGCGCAACCCGGCGTCGCTGTCGAGCGCGACCCCTGCCTCGAACATCGCCGAGTAATAGGCCGGCTCGTTGCGCGCGAAGTCGAGATAGGCGCGACCGACATTCTCGAAGGCGCGGAAGGGCTCGGGCTGGCCGTTGTTCCACGCCTTTTCGAGATGCGTCTCGAACAGCTCGAAGCCGCGCCGGGCGACATCCGCCATCAGCGCGTCGCGGTCACGGAAATGCCGATAGGGCGCCGCCGAACTGACCCCGGCGGAGCGCGCCGCGTCGGCGAAGGTGAACCCGGCCGGCCCTTTCTGCGCGATCAGGTTGAGCGCCGCGTCGATCAGCGCCTCGCGCAGATTGCCGTGATGATAGCCGCGCCGGGCGCCGGGGTCTTGTCTCGTCCAAGCCATGTAAGGCCATCTTACTTCAGTGGCCGGCGATGACCGAGCACAAAGCTGGGCCGAGCCTCCTTCGCTTCGGGGAGCCTGATGCACCATACTTGAACGGCTCGTGCCAGCCCCCACCCATTTGCGACTGGCGCCGCAAATCTCCCTCCCCCGTGGCCATGGGTGGGGAGGGGGCCGGCTTCGGCGCTTCGATCTGAGCGGAAAGCCGCCTAGGGTGTACGACCCGGCGCGCGGAGGAATGTCGATGAAGCAGGTAGCCGTCTTGGCGCTCGCCGCGTTGCTATGGGGTTGCCTGCCGCCACCCCCGAATCAGGTCGCGATGCGGCCGGTCGCACTCGACCCGGCGACGCTCAAGGAATGCAACTTGATCCAGCGTGAAATCGCCGATCAGCAACGCCATGCGGCGCTCGGCAGCGTCATGGCGACACCGCTGGTGCAGGCCGCCGTGCAGATCAACGCCTACAATGTCATCGACGGGCTGCGAGCCCGGGCGGCGATCATCGGCTGCGAGTAGGGCCGAAGTTCGATACGATTGAACACCTTCATGTCGCCTCCCCCGGACTTGATCGGGGAGGCGATAAAGTGGAAATGCTTCAGCGCAGCGGCAGGCGCCCGCGCCGCGCCCCGAGTCGGAGGATCAGATGGCCGATCTGGCGAAATTTCTCGACGAGGCGAAGGCGCTGCTGCCCGCCGCGGTCGCGCTGCGCCGACGCATCCACGCCCAGCCGGAATTGGGGCTCGACCTGCCGCTCACCACCCAGGCGGTGCTCGACGGCCTCGAAGGGCTCGATGTCGAGATCGCCCGCGGCAAGTCGACCTCAGGCTTGATCGTGTCGCTGACCGGCACGAAATCCGGCTCGCAGAGCGGCCGCACCATCCTGTTGCGCGGCGACATGGACGCGCTGCCGATGCCCGAGGAGACCGGGCTCGACTTCGCCAGCCAGGTGCCCGGCCGGATGCATGCCTGCGGCCACGATTCGCACACCGCGATGCTGGTGCAGGCGGTGCACCTGTTGCATCGCCACCGCGATGAATTGCCGGGCACGGTGAAGTTCATGTTCCAGCCGGGCGAGGAAGGTCATGCCGGGGCCCGGCACATGATCGCCGACGGGCTGCTCGACGCCGACCCGAAGCCGGACGCCGCGTTCGCGCTCCACATCTTCCCCAATTTCAAGGCCGGCGCGATCGCCGGGCGGCCGGGCGCGCTGCTCGCCGCGGTCGACAACTGGACGGTCAAGGTCAAGGGCAAGGGCGGGCACGCTTCGATGCCGCATCTCGCGGTCGATCCCGTCCCGGTGGCCTGCGAGATCGGGCTCGCGCTGCACGCAATGGTGACGCGGCGGACCAATGCGTTCGATCCCGCCGTGCTGACGCTCGCCAGGATCGCCGGCGGCACCACGAGCAATGTCATCCCCGAGACGGTCGAGATGCTCGGCACGCTGCGCACCACCTCCGAAAGCGCGCGCGAGATCGCGCATCAGGGCATAAGGCGCGTCGCCACCAACATCGCCGCGGCGCATGCCTGCGAGGCCGACGTGTCGATCCGTTCCGGCTATCCGGTCACGATCAACGACCCCGGCTTTGTCGATTTCGCCCGCGGCGTGGCGACCGACCTCGTCGGCGCCGACAATTACATTCCGATGCCGGCGCCGTTCATGGGCGCGGAGGATTTCTCCTATGTGCTGCAGCGCATGCCCGGCTGCATGATGTTCCTCGGCGTCATGCCCGAGGGCCATCACGACCATGACCACATCGCCTCGTGCCATTCCAACCACATGATCCTCAACGAGGAGGCGATGGCGGTGGGCATCGCGATGCACGCCGCGGTCGCCCATCGCTTCCTGACCGAGCCGCCGGCGGAATGAGCGAAACGATTGCCGGTGCTCGGCCGCTTGACGACTGTGTGACAACCTGTCCTTAATTGGGTCGTCCAAGGGGTGCCCCGGCAGGGGCTGAGATTCGCGGATGAGCGAAAACCCTTTGAACCTGATCCGGGTCGTGCCGGCGTAGGGACAGGGCGTCAGACCCAGACA
>JASHUW010000377.1 GCA_030039815.1 Alphaproteobacteria bacterium | reverse complement strand
GAGCGCGTGACGAACTTCTTGTAGACCGGGTGCATGACCCGGCGCTCGACGCGCACGACGATCGTCTTGTCTTGAGCGTCGCTGACAACGATGCCCTGGAGTATCCGTTTTGGCATCTAAACCCCTCAGGCCTTCGCGGCGGCGCGCTGCCGCTCGCCAAGGATCGTCTTGATACGCGCAATGTCGCGCCGCGCCTGGCGCACTCGCGCGGTGTTCTCGAGCTGCCCGCTGGCGCGCTGGAAGCGCAGGTTGAAGATTTCCTTGCCCAAGGTCTCGACCTGATCGGTGAGTTCGTCGGGCGTGCGGCCGCGCAGATCGCGCGCCTTCGTCGTCTTCATGCCGTGCCCCCCTCGCCGGCGCGGGCCACGAATTTGGTCGCGACCGGCAGCTTCGCCGCGGCGAGCTCGAACGCCTCGCGCGCCACCTCGCGTTCGACGCCGTCGAGCTCGAACATGATGCGGCCCGGCTTCACCCGGCAAATCCAGTATTCCGGCGAGCCCTTGCCGCTGCCCATGCGAACCTCGGCGGGCTTGGTCGATACCGGCACATCCGGGAAGATGCGGATCCAGACGCGACCGACGCGGCGGATGTGTCGCGTGATCGCGCGCCGCGCCGCCTCGATCTGGCGCGCGGTGATGCGGCCAGGCTCGACGGATTTCATGCCGTAGGCGCCGAAATTGAGCGAGGTGCCGCCCTTGGCCATGCCATGGACGCGGCCTTTATGCGCCTTGCGATATTTGGTGCGTTTGGGGGCAAGCATTTATCTAATCCCTGTCGCGCTCGCGGTCACGGTCGCGATCCCGACCGCCGGTCGGCCGACGATCGCCGGGCGGCTGCGCCTCGGCGAGGCGCTTGTCCTGCGCCATCGGGTCGTGAGCGAGGATTTCGCCTTTGAACACCCACACCTTGACGCCGCAGGTGCCGTAGGTCGTCTTCGCGGTGCCGTAGCCGAAATCGACATCGGCGCGCAGCGTATGCAGCGGCACGCGGCCTTCGCGATACCACTCCATGCGGGCGATTTCGGCACCGCCCAACCGGCCCGAGCAGTTGATGCGGATGCCCTGCGCGCCAAAGCGCATGGCCGACTGGACCGCGCGCTTCATGGCGCGGCGGAAAGCGACGCGGCGCTCCAGCTGCTGGGCGATGCCTTCCGCGATCAGCTTCGCCTCGATCTCGGGCTTGCGGATTTCGACGATGTTGAGGCTGACCTCGCTCGTCGTCATCTTCGTCAGATCGCCGCGCAGCTTGTCGATATCGGCGCCCTTTTTGCCGATCACCACGCCTGGGCGCGCCGAGTGCAGCGTGATCCGGGTTCGCTTCGCGGCGCGCTCGATAAGGATGCGGGCGATCGCTGCTTGGCTGAGCCGGCCCTCGAGAAACTTGCGCAGCTTCAGATCGTCGAGCAACTGCTCGCCATAGCCTTTATGCGCGAACCAGCGCGAGTCCCAGGTGCGGTTGATGCCGAGCCGGAGCCCGATCGGATTGACCTTTTGCCCCATCAGGCAGCCTCCTCTTCAGGCCGCTCGCGCACCACGACGGTGAGGTGCGAAAAATATTTTTCGACCCGCGCCGAACGGCCACGGCCGCGGGTATGAAAACGCCGCATCACAAAAGCCCGGCCGACCGTCGCTTCCTTGACGTAAAGCCGGTCGACATCGAGCTGGTGGTTGTTCTCGGCATTGGCGATCGCCGCCTGCAGCACTTTCTTCACATCCTGCGCGATGCGCCGGCGCGAGAAGGTGAGCTCGGCAAGCGCCGTCTGCGCGGCCTTGCCGCGGATCATCGCCGCGACCAGGTTCAGCTTGCGCGGGCTGGTGCGCAGCGCGCGCAGAAAGGCCGAAGCCTCGTTGTCGGCGAGCCGGCGCTCGGCGGAGGGCTTGCCCATTACGTCCTCCCCATCAAGTCCGCCGGGCCCGCTTGTCGCCGGCATGGCCGTAGAAGGTGCGGGTCGGCGAAAACTCGCCGAATTTGTGACCGATCATGTTCTCGGTGACGAGCACCGGGATGAACTTGTGGCCGTTGTAGACCCCGAAGGTCAGGCCGACGAATTGCGGGAAGATCGTCGAGCGGCGCGACCAGGTGCGGATCACCTCGTTGCGTCCCGAGCCGCGCGCCTTCTCCGCCTTCTGCAACAGATAGCCGTCGACAAACGGCCCTTTCCATACCGAGCGAGCCACGCCCCTCTCCCTTCTATCGGACCGGACGGCGGCGCAGGATCAGCCGGTCCGTCTGCTTGTTGTGGCGCGTCTTCTTGCCCTTGGTCGGCTTGCCCCACGGCGTCACCGGATGACGGCCGCCCGAGGTGCGGCCCTCGCCGCCGCCATGCGGATGGTCGATCGGGTTCATCGCGACGCCGCGCACCGACGGCCGGATGCCGAGCCAGCGGCTGCGGCCGGCCTTGCCGATGACGATGTTCTGGTGGTCGGGGTTCGACACCGCGCCGACCGTCGCACGGCATTCGCTGCGCACCCGCCGCAGCTCGCCCGACGACATGCGCAACAGCGCATAACCCTGGTCCCGGCCGACGAGCTGCACGTAAGTCCCGGCCGAGCGCGCGATCTGCCCGCCCTTGCCCGGCTTCATCTCGACATTGTGGACGATCGTGCCGGGGGGCATGTTGCGCAGCGGCATCGCGTTGCCAGGCTTGACATCGACCCGGTCGCCGGAGACGACCGTGTCGCCGGCGCGCAGCCGCTGCGGCGCGAGGATGTAGGCCTGCTCGCCATCGGCATATTTGATAAGGGCGATGAAGGCAGTGCGGTTGGGGTCGTATTCGAGCCGCTCGACGGTCGCCGGCGCGTCGTCCTTGATGCGCTTGAAGTCGATGATGCGATAGCGCTGCTTGTGGCCGCCGCCGCGGCGCCGCATCGTGACGCGGCCGGAATTGTTGCGTCCGCCCTTTTCCCTGAGGCCCTCGGTCAGTTTCTTGACCGGCTTGCCCTTCCACAGCTCGCTGCGATCGACCGTGACGAGCTGCCGCTGCGAGGGTGTGACGGGGTTGTAGGTTTTGAGAGCCATGACTTAGATCCCCGTCGTCACGTCGATGCGCGAGCCCTCGGCCAGCGTGACGATCGCCTTCTTGAAGTCGGAACGCCGGCCCGGCCGGCCGCGCACCCGCTTCAGCTTGCCTTGGACGCGGATCGTGTTGACCGCATCGACCTTGACCGAAAACAGCCCCTCGACGGCTGCCTTGACCTCGCGCTTGGTCGCGGTGAGCGGCACCTTGAAGATGATCTGATTATGCTCGGAGACCGCGGTCGCCTTTTCGGTGATCATGGGCGAGCGGATCAGATCGTACATTGCCTGGCGCGTGAGGCGCGTCTCGGCGCGGGGGATGACGCGAAACCGGCTCATTTGAGGCGCGCCTCCAACTGCTCGACCGCAGCGCGGGTCAGCACCAGCGTGTCGCGGCGCAGGATGTCGTAGACATTGGCGCCCTGCGTCGGCAGCACATCCACCTTCGGCAGGTTGCGCGCCGCTCTCGCGAAACCTTCATCGACCGCGCCGTCGATGATCAGCACCGACTCCCAGCCGAGCATCGCGAACCGGCTGCGCAGCGCCTTGGTCTTGGCCTCGGTGACGCTCGCGGCGTCGATGACGACGAGCTTGCCCTCGGCCTGCTTCGCCGATAGCGCGGTCTTGAGGCCGAGCTTGCGCACCTTTTTCTGCAGGCCAAATTCGTGGCTGCGCACCACGGGGCCGAAAATCACCGCACCGCCGCGGAACTGCGGCGAACGCAGGCTGCCCTGGCGGGCGCGGCCGGTGCCCTTCTGCTTGTACGGCTTCTTGGTCGTGCCGCTGATGTCGCTGATCCCCTTGGTCTTGTGCGTGCCGGCACGGCGCTTGGCGAGCTGCCAGTTGACCACGCGCGCCAGGATGTCGCCGCGCACCGGCAGGCCGAACACCTCGTCGGCGAGATCGATGTCGCCGACCTCCTTGTTGTCGAGGTTGCGGACGGCGAGCTTCATACCGCTCCTCCTTCCTCGGCGCTGGCGGAGGTCTCCGTCGTTTCGGCCGGCGCCTCGGCCTCCGGTGCCGCCTCAGCCACCGCGTCGCTGCGCAGCGCGGCCGGGAACGGCAGATCGGTCGGCGCCTTGCGCTTGACCGCATCGCGCACCAGCACCCAGCCGCCGGCGCTGCCGGGTACCGCGCCCTTGAGCATCAGGACGCCGCGCTCGGCGTCGGCCGCGACCACTTCGAGGCTCAGCGTCGTCACCCGCTCGGCGCCAAGATGGCCGGCCATCTTCTTGTTCTTGAAGGTCTTGCCGGGGTCCTGGCGCTGGCCGGTCGAGCCGAGGCTGCGATGCGAGATCGACACGCCGTGCGAGGCGCGAAGGCCACCGAAATTCCACCGCTTCATGCCGCCGGCATAGCCCTTGCCGATGCTGGTGCCGGTCACATCGACATACTGACCGGCGACGAAATGGGCTGCGGTGATCTCGGCGCCGACCTCGACCAGCGCATCCTCGGAGACGCGGAATTCGGCCATGTGCGCCTTGGGCTCGACCTTGGCAGCGGCGAAATGGCCGCGCATCGGCTTCGATACATTCTTCACCTTGGCCGCGCCGACGCCGAGCTGCAGCGCGGTGTAGCCGTCACGCTCCTGCGTGCGGTGAGCGACGACCTGGCAATTGTCGACGCGCAGCACCGTGACGGGGATGTGATTGCCCTCGTCGGTGAAGATGCGGCTCATACCGAGCTTCTGCGCGATGAGACCGGTGCGCATCGCTTGTCCCCTAAAGCTTGATCTCGACATCGACGCCGGCGGCGAGGTCGAGCTTCATCAGCGCATCGACGGTCTGCGGCGTCGGGTCGACGATATCGAGCACCCGCTTGTGCGTGCGGATTTCGAACTGCTCGCGCGACTTCTTGTCGACATGCGGTGAGCGCAGCACGGTGAATTTCTCGATCCGCGTCGGCAGCGGGATGGGCCCGCGCACCCGCGCGCCGGTGCGGCGAGCGGTATTGACGATCTCGCTCGTCGACTGGTCGAGCACGCGATGATCGTAAGCCCGCAGGCGGATGCGTATGTTCTGGCCGTCCATCAGGTGTTTCCCGTTTCCCCTCTAGATCCCGGCTTTCGCCGGGATGGTCTTGGCGCTGCGTGCCAAGGTCATTTGATGATCTTGGCGACGACCCCGGCGCCCACCGTGCGACCGCCCTCGCGGATCGCAAATCGCAGACCCTCGTCCATCGCGATCGGCACCAACAGCTCCACCTCCATCGTCACATTGTCACCCGGCATCACCATCTCGGTGCCCTCCGGGAGTTTGACGGTGCCGGTCACATCGGTCGTGCGGAAGTAAAACTGCGGGCGGTAATTGCCAAAAAACGGCGTGTGGCGACCGCCCTCCTCCTTGGTCAGGACGTAAGCCTCCGCCATGAACACCGTGTGCGGCGTGATCGAACCCGGCTTCGCCAACACCTGGCCGCGCTCAACCTCCTCGCGCTTCGTCCCGCGCAGCAGCACCCCGATATTGTCCCCCGCCTCGCCTTGGTCGAGCAGCTTGCGGAACATCTCAACGCCCGTCGCGATCGTCTTCGCCGTCGGCCGCAGACCGACAATCTCAACCTCGTCACCAACCTTCACGATCCCGCGCTCGACACGGCCCGTCACCACCGTCCCGCGACCCGAAATCGTGAACACGTCCTCGATCGGCATCAGGAACGGCATGTCCTTCGCACGCTCCGGCTGCGGGATGTAGCTGTCAACCGCCGCCATCAGCTCCTCGATCGACTTCTGACCCACCTCCGGCTCGCGGCCCTCCAGCGCGCACAGCGCCGAGCCCTT
>JASHUW010000376.1 GCA_030039815.1 Alphaproteobacteria bacterium | reverse complement strand
CGTGCAGTTGCTGCAGCGACAGGCCGAGCATCTGACGGTGCGGGCTGGGCGCCGGCTCGTCGTCGCCGCGGTTTCGGCGCGCGACCGGACGCGAGACCGCGGCGCCGATTTGTCCGGCGCGCGCTGGTACGATGATGCCGCGGCGATGGCCGCCGATGCGGCGGTCGATGTCGTCGTCGAGCTGATCGGCGGCGCCGAGGGCATCGGCCGCCGCACCGTCGAGACGGCGCTCGCGCATAAGAAGCACGTCGTCACCGCCAACAAGGCGCTGATGGCCGAGCACGGCACCGTGCTCGCCAAAACCGCCGAGGCGGCCGGTGTGGCGCTCGCCTTCGAGGCGGCGGTCGCCGGCGGTATCCCCATCATCAAGACGCTGCGTGAGGGGCTGGTCGGCAATCGCCTCTCCCGCGTCTACGGCATCCTCAACGGCACCACCAACTACATCCTGTCGACGATGCGCGAGAGCGGGCGCGATTTCGCCGAGGTGCTGGTCGAGGCGCAGCGGCTCGGCTATGCCGAGGCCGATCCGAGCTTCGATATCGACGGCGTCGACGCGTCGCACAAGCTGGCGATCCTGGCCAGCGTCGCGTTCCGCCGTCCGGTTGATCTCGCCGCGGTCTATTGCGAGGGCATCCGCCACGTCTCGCGGCTCGATATCGAATTCGCCGAAGAGCTCGGCTACCGCATCAAGCTTTTGGGCATCGCCCGGCTCACCGATCACGGCCTCGAACAGCGTGTCCATCCGTGCATGGTGCGGCGCGAGACTCCGATCGCCGCGGTCGAAGGCGTCTTCAATGGTATCGTCGCGGAGGGCGATTTTGTCGGGCAGCTGATGCTTGAAGGGCGCGGCGCCGGCGCCGGGCCGACGGCGTCGGCGGTCGTCGCCGACATCGTCGACATCGCCACCGGGCGCCAGGTCGCGCCGTTCGGGGTGCCGACCGCCTCGCTCGAGCGCCTGTCCGGCGCGCCGATGGAAAGGCACGAGGGCGCGTATTACATCCGGCTGATGGTCAAGGACCAGCCCGGCGTCATCGCCGATGTCGCGGCGGCGCTACGCGATCAGCAGGTCTCGCTCGAATCGATGATCCAGCGGGGCCGCTCGCCGAGCGAGGCGGTGCCGGTGGTGCTGACGACGCACGTGACGATCGAGGCGGCGATGCAAAAGGCGCTCGCCGCGATCGGCCGGCTCGCCAGCGTCCTCGAGCCGCCCCAGATCATCCGCATCGAGGATTTCTGAGCGCACCTTGCGCTTGAAGAGTGGGGCGATAGGAAAACCACGGAGTCACGGAGTACACGGAGGATTGGAAGGGGATGAGCCCTCGCATGCCAGCGATCTCAGCGAACGCGTGATCGGGATGGCGATAGAGGTGCATCGTCATCTCGGCCCTGGTTTGTTGGAGTCGGCTTATGAGGAATGCCTGTGTTCCGAACTGAAGGAGGCAGGCTTCATCTACCGTCGGCAAGTTCCGTTGCCTGTGGTGTACAAGGATGTCCGTCCGGACTGCGGCCACCGGCTGGACGTGGTTGTGGAGGATGAGCTTATTGTTGAGATCAAGGCTGTCGAACGGGTGCTGGCCGTGCACGAAGCGCAAATGTTGACCTACCTTCGTCTCAGCGGCATCCGGGTCGGTTTGCTGATGAATTTCAGCAATGTGACGCTGAAGGATGGTCTCCGGCGCTTGGTTCTGTGATGAAACTCCGTGATCTCCGTGTCTCCGTGGTTTTGACAAGGCCCTGGGATCATTGAACGACAAGTAGGGAGGAGGACGCCGTGTCCGACGAAGCTCCACGTATGGATCGCAACCTCGCGCTTGAGGCGGTGCGTGTCACCGAAATCGCGGCGCTTTCGGCCTCGCGGCTGATGGGGCGCGGCGACGAGAAGGCCGCCGACCAGGCGGCGGTCGACGCGATGCGCCAGGCGCTGAACGGCCTCACGATCGACGGCACCGTCGTCATCGGCGAGGGTGAGCGCGACGAGGCGCCGATGCTTTATATCGGCGAGAAGGTCGGCACCGGGCAGGGCCCCAAGATCGACATCGCGCTCGACCCGCTGGAAGGCACGACGATTACCGCCAAAGGCGGCGGCAACGCGCTGGCGGTGCTGGCAATGGCCGATGCCGGCGGGTTCCTCAATGCGCCCGACGTCTATATGGAGAAAATCGCGGTTGGCGGTGGCTTGCCGGAAGGGGTCGTCGACATCGAGGAAGAGCCGGCGACCAATCTCCAGAACCTCGCCCAGGCCAAGAAGACCGACATCGCCGATCTCGTGGTCTGCATCCTGGACCGGCCGCGCCATGCCGACCTCATCGCCAAGGTGCGCGCGGCGGGCGCGCGAATCATGCTGATCGGCGACGGCGACGTCAGCGGCGTCATCGCCACTTCCGATCCGGAAACCGGGATCGATATCTACATGGGCTCGGGCGGTGCGCCCGAAGGGGTGCTGGCGGCGGCGGCGCTGCGCTGCATCGGCGGGCAGATGCAGGGCAAGCTGCTCTTTCGCAACGACGACGAGCGTGGCCGGGCCCACCGCCTCGGCATCACCAATCTCGACCGGGTGTACAGTCTGATCGACCTCGCGCATGGCGATGTGATGTTCGCCGCGACCGGCGTCACCAACGGCACGATGCTGAAGGGCGTGCGGCGCTTCCCGGGCGGCGCGATGACGCATTCGGTGGTGATGCGCTCGCGCACCGGCACCGTGCGCTACATCGAGGCCAGGCACGACCTCTCGCGCAAAGAGAGCTTCGCGCGGTTTTCGCGGTAAGATTGTCCAGCCGGGTGGGGGCCTGGCGCTCAAACTGAAAGGCCGAAGGTTGGGGGACCAGGCGGCGTTTCTCGGAGTGGAGCGGTCGGCAAGCGGCCGGCGCTGGCGGTTGCGCGGCATCGCCGATGATGGTGCCGCGGCCGCGATCGCGACCCAGCTCGCGATGCCGGAAATCCTGGCGCGACTCCTGATCCAGCGCGGCGTCGGGCTGGAGGAGGCGGCGCGCTTTCTCAGCCCCCGGCTGCGCGACCAGCTGCCCGATCCGGCGCATCTGAAGGACATGGACCGCGCCGTCGAGCGTCTGGTGCGGGCGATCCAGGGCGGCGAGAAGATCGTCGTCTACGGCGACTACGATGTCGACGGCGCGACCTCGGCGGCTTTGCTGCTGCGCTTCTTCGCGGCGGTGGGCGCCGCGGGCGGGCTTTACGTCCCCGACCGCATGCGCGAGGGCTACGGTCCCAACGCGCCGGCGCTGTTGCAGCTCAAGGAAGCGGGCGCGCGGCTGGTCGTCACCGTCGATTGCGGCACCACCGCGCATGACGCACTGGCGGCGGCGAAGATCGCAGGGCTCGACCTCATCGTCATCGATCACCATGTCGCCGAGCCGCTGCTGCCCAGCGCGGT
>JASHUW010000375.1 GCA_030039815.1 Alphaproteobacteria bacterium | reverse complement strand
CGGCGGCGCAACGGCGGGTCGGCGATCAGCCGAGCCAGCGCCGCGGCGAGCGCCTGCGGCGCGCCGGGCGGCACCAGCAGCCCGGTAGCGCCGTCCTCGATCAGCTCGGGAATGCCGGAGAGCCGGGTGGCGACGCAGGCAACCCGCTGGCTCTGCGCCTCGACCAGCACGTTGGGCAGGCCATCGCGGTCGCCATCGGGCGCGACCTTGGCGGCGAGCACGAAGATGTCCGCTTCGCGATAGGCGGCCAGGACCTCCGGCTGCGGGCGCGCGCCGCGCCATTCGGTGCGTTGGGCGAGACCGAGGCGCGCCGCTTGCGCCTTGAACCCGTCGGCGAGCGGGCCGCCGCCGATATGCACGAAGCGCCAATGAAGCTCGGCGGGCAGCAGGGCCAAGGCGGCGAGCAGATCGTCATAGCCTTTCTTGGCAACGGCGCGCCCCACCGACAGGATCACCACGGGGTTTGCCGGGTCGCTGCCGTCCGCGGTCGCGGCGCGCCGCGGGGCGGGCGGGAAACGGTCGAGATCGATGCCGTGGTAGCAGAGGCTCACCGCGTCGGGACCCGCGGCCAGCGAGGCGAGATGCGCGTGGCCCGCCGCGGTGCAGGTCACCGCCCAGCTGGCGTCGGCGAGCTTTTCGCGCTTCTCCCATGCGGGCGTGGTCCAGATATCCTTGGCGTGCGCCGAGAAGCTCCAGTCGAGCCCGGTCATCATCGCCGCGTAGCGCGTCACCGAGGCGGGGGTATGGAGGAAATGCGCATGCAGCCAACCGATGTCGGGCGGCAGCTCGGCCGCCAGCACCAAAGCCTGGCCGAAGCGGCGGATGCGGTTGGGCGTCTTGTCGCGCCAGAGGTCGGCGAGCCAAATGCGCCGCGCCGCCTTGTAGCCCGGCAGCCGCCGCGCGGTGCGCCAGCCGCGCCACACGCGCAGCGGCTCCTGGTGGAGATATTCGGGGAGGTACAGCCGCTCGGCCTCGATCTGGCCGTGCACGGGGTGCGTCGTCTTATCGGTCGGGTGCCGCAGCGAGACGATGAGGATTTTGAGGCCGCGGATTTCGAGGCCACGAATTTCCTCGGCGATAAAGGTTTCCGAGAGACGCGGGTAGCCTTTCAGCACAAAAGCAACACGTCCCGCTGGGGCCACGCGGCCGCGTCCTCGGCGCGTTCGGATCATGCGTTGCGCCGCAGCGGGGCGGGAAAGCGCGCATGGCGGCCGCGATCGAGCCACTTGCCGGCCAGCTTGTTGACGCTCGGCATGCCGTCGAGCAGGCCCGGCACGACCACCGCAGAGGGCGGCGGCTGCTGGGTCAGCTGCATCAGCGCGGCGGCCATGCGGGCGGGATCGCGCGCGTTCTCGTCGGACAGCATGGCGACGAGGCCGAGCTCGGCGGCGCGGCGGGCGCGGATGTACTGTTCGAGACGCGGCGCGGTGCGCGGCAGGATCAGCGCCGGCTTGTCGAACGACAAAATCTCGCAGAACGTATTGTAGCCGCCCATCGCGACGACCCCCCTGGCGCGCGCCATCAGGGCCTCGAGCCGGGCGTCAAAGGTGATCGCGCGCACCTTCGGCAGGCGCGCGGTGCGGGCGTCGTAGGCGGCCTGGCGCTCGGGCAGCATGAAGGGGCCGTAGACGATGAGCGCCGGCGGTAGCGAGCCGGGGTCGTGCTCGTAGGCGGCGAGCGCGTAATCGATGAGGTCGTCGCCGTCGCCGCCGCCGCCGGCGGTCACCAGCAGAAAATCGCCGTCCGCCAGCCCGCGCGTATCAACATTCGCAGCCGCCGCCTCGCCGACCGCGCGGCGCAGATAGCCGGTATAGACCATGCGGTGCCGCACGCTGCGCGGCAGCTCGATGCCCTCGAGCGGATCGCAAATCTGCGGCAGGCCATAGACCCAGAGCTCGTCGTAATATTCGGCGAGCGCCGGCGCGACATTCTTGCGTTCCCACTCGGTTTCGAGCGCCAGCGGATCGTCCATCACATCGCGCAGACCGAGGATCAAGGGCGTGCCGCGCTCGCGCAACAGGTCGAGGGTCGGCCGCACCTCGCCGCGCAGCCCCAGCGGCTCCTTGTCGACGATGAAAAGGTCGGGGTCGAAAATATCGGCGGTGTGGTGAATGATCGAAGAGCGCATCGCCAACGTCTCTTCGATGTCGATATGCAAGGAGAGCGACACGTATTCGCCGTTGCGCAGCTTGATTACGCCGGGAATACGCACAAAATCCACCCGCGACCGAAAATCGAAGCTGCCGATGATCGGCGATCCCGATAGGATCAGCACCGATACTGAAGAGTGAGCTTCGACAAGCGAGTGGGCAATCGCACGACAACGCCGCAGATGACCAAGACCGAAACTGTCGTGGCTATAGATCAGAACACGCTTGTGGTCGCGCCGTTGGGGCATGCGGCGCCTCCTTTGCTGTCGACCGCGCGCACTATTACACGGGCGCACCGGGCGTGCGAAATGCTCTTTTTTGGCGAGACGCCGCAATGACGGTGGCCGCTCCGGCAACCAACGCGACCGAGCAGCCGCGCGTTCCCGACGCCGAGGCGAGGGTGGGGAACGAGCCGCCGCTCAAGCCGGCGCCGGCGATCGAGGACAGCCTCGAACCGTCGGTCTACCGCTTCATCCTGCGTCACAGCCTCAAGCAGCAGATCTTGCTGCTGATCCTTACGCTCGTGTCGTTTCCGTTTCTTTACTACTCGCTCGAACTGCCGAAGACGATCGTCAACCGGGCGATCGGCGGTAAGCACTTCCCGCAGCCTTACTTCGGGATGCAGCTCGACCAGATCCCCTATCTGATGACGCTGTGCGGGCTGTTCCTGGCGCTCGTGTTCATCAACGGCGCGTTCAAGTATTACATCAACACGTTCAAGGGGCAGCTCGGCGAGCGCATGCTGCGGCGCTTCCGCTATGCGCTCTACCTGCGGCTCCTGCGCTTCCCGCCCTCCTATTTCCAGAAGACCTCGTCGGCGCAGATCATCCCGATGATCACCACCGAGTGCGAGCAGCTCGGCGGCTTTATCGGCGATGCGTTCGTGCTGCCGGCGTTCCAGGGCGGGACGCTGCTGACGCTGATCTTCTTCATGTTCATGCAGGACCCGATCCTCGGATCGGCCGCGGTCGCGCTCTACCCGGTGCAGGGCTACATCATCCCCAAGCTGCAGCGCATCGTGAACCAGCTTGGCAAGCGCCGCATCCGCCAGGTGCGCGTGGTCGCCGACCGGGTTCAGGAATCGGCCGCCGGCATCGCCGAAATCCAGGCCAACGACACCGTCAAGCTGAACCTCAGCAGCTTCGCGCACCTCCTCGGCTCGATCTACGACATCCGCTTCGAGATCTACCGCCGCAAGTTCTTCGTCAAGTTCCTCAACAACTTCATCGGCCAGCTGACGCCGTTCTTCTTCTACGCGATCGGCGGCTATCTGGTGATCAAAGGGCCGCTGTCGTTCGGCGCGCTGGTCGCGGTGCTCGCCGCCTACAAGGATCTGGCGTCGCCGTGGAAGGAGCTGCTCGACTTCTACCAGAACAACCAGAACTCGCGGATCACCTACGACCAGATCGTCGAGCAGTTCGAGCCGGCCAGCATGGTCGATCCCGAGGTGCTGCTGGCCGAGCCCGCGACGATCCCGCACCTGGCGGGCGAGATGACCGTCACCAACCTGTCGCTCGCCGGCGACGACAAGCGGCGGACCGTCGACGCGGTCAATTTCACCCTCGCGCTTGACGAGCATGTCGCGGTGATCGGCCAGGCCGGCGGCGGCAAGGAGGATCTGGCGCTGCTGCTGGCCCGGCTGGCGCAGCCCAGCACCGGGCGGATCGAGGTCGGCGGGGTCGATCTCGCCAAGCAGCCGCTCGCCGTCGTCGGCCGGCGCATCGGCTATGTCAGCGCGACGCCGTATCTGTTCACCGGGACACTGCGCGACAACCTCCTGCTCGGCCTGCGCCATTACCCGGTGCGGCCGGGCGATTACGGCGAGGAATTGGCAAAGAAGCGGGCCAAGGAACTGATCGAGGCGCGGCGCGCGGGCAATATCGATTTCGACATCGGCGCCGACTGGATCGATTACGCCAGCGCCGGCGTCGCCGACGCGCAGGGGTTGACGCTGCGCATTGTCGAAGTGCTGCGGCTGCTCGGCTTCGAGGAGGGTGTCTACGGCATCGGCCTGCGTGGCCGGGTCGACCCCACGGTCAACCCGGAGCTGGCGGCGCGGCTGCTGGAGGCGCGCAAGGCGCTGTCGGAGCGCCTGGTGCGCGACGGCATCACCAACTATGTCGAGACCTACGACCCCGAGCGTTACAACACCAACGCCACGGTGGCCGAGAACCTGCTGTTCGGCACGCCGATCGGCCCGGTTTTCGATTTCGACGCGCTCGCCGACAACACCTATGTGCGCCAGGTGCTCGACAAGGTCGGGCTGACCGACGACCTCGTCGAGGCGGGGCGCGAGATCGCGGCGAGAACCTTCGAGTTCGTCACCGAGCTGCCACCGGACCTGTTCGAGGAATACAGCCTGATCGGCATCGACGATCTGTCGGAATTCAAGACGATCCTCACCGCCGTCGACGGGCACGAGGTCAAGGACATGACCGACGAGCAGCGCCACAAGCTGCTGTCGCTGCCGCTCAAGCTGATCGTCGCCAAGCATCGTCTCGATGTCATTGACGAGCGCCTGGAGCAACAGCTGCTCGAAGCGCGGCGGGTGTTCCGCGCCGAGCTGCCGGCCGAGGCGCGCGAGCAGATCGCGTTCTTCGACCCGGCCGAATACAACGCCGCCGCCTCGCTGCAGGACAACATCCTGTTCGGCAAGATCGCCCAGGGCGAGGCCGACGCGAGCCAGCGCGTGCCGGCGGTGCTCGGCGAGGTGCTCGACGAATTGGCGCTGCGCCCGACGGTTATCGATGTCGGCCTCGACTACAATGTCGGCACCGCCGGATCGCGGCTGTCGCTCGGTCAGCGGCAGCGCGCGGCGATCGCCCGCGCCGTGCTGAAGCGGCCGGACATGATGATCCTCAACGAGGCCACCACCGCGCTCGACGGCCCGGCGCAAGCCAAGGTCATGGAAGGCCTTTTCCAGGAGTTCGAGGGGCGCTGCCTGGTCTGGGTCTTGCACCGCGCCAGCCTCGCGCGCAACTTCGACCGGGTGCTGGTGATGAGTGCCGGCAAGCTCCAGGAACAGGGCCGGTTCGCCGAGCTCGACCACAAGGATTCGCTGACCACCATGCTGATGGCGGCGGAATGAACAAAAAGCCGACCGGAACGGGAGGAACGCAGTGACGGTTCAACAGGAGTTCGAGGTGCTGCGGCGCGTGCCGTTCTTCGCCGAGATCGAGCCGCCCAAGCTGAAGGCGCTGGCCTATGTCAGCGAGCGGGTCGGGTTCGACGACGGCAAGATCGTCTGCCGCCAGGGCGATCCCGGCGACGCGGCCTATCTGATCATCGAGGGCGAAGCCGACATCGTGCTGGAAGACCCGGTGGCGGGGCCGGTCACGGTCGCGACGCTGCACGCGAACGAACTGGTCGGCGAGATGTCGATCCTCACCAGCGAGCCGCGCAACGCCACGGTGCGCGCCAAGGGGCGACTGGTGGCGCTGCGCATCGGCAAGGACCCGTTCATGCGCATGGTGCGCGAATTCCCCTCGATGGCGGTGTCGATCATGCAGGAGCTGGCGCACCGGGTGAACGACACCAACAACCAGCTGCGCGCCGCGCGCAGCGAGATCAACCAGCTGCGCGCGAAGGCCCCGGCCAACGCGGCGTGACGC
>JASHUW010000374.1 GCA_030039815.1 Alphaproteobacteria bacterium | reverse complement strand
CTACCTGCTCCAGACCCTGCTCATGTGGGTGATCTTCTTTTGCAGTCTCCTGAACCTGTTCCTGTTCGGCTACTGGATGCCGACCGTGTTCAAGCTGATCGGCTTCACGCCAGCGCAGGCGGTGTTTGCCTCGAGCTTGCGGGATTGCGGCGCCATCTTCGCGGTGCTCTATCTCGGCTGGGCGATCGACCATGTGGGACCGGAGCGCTCGCTGGCGCTGCACTACGCGCTCGGCGCGGTCTTCATCGCGATGATCGCGCTCATCGCGATGCCCTATGCGCTGCTGCTCGCGGTGACCTTCCTGGCGGGCATGACGATCATCGGCAGCCAGACCGGCGCCAACGCGACCTGCGGCAAGCTCTACCCGGCGCGCATGCGCACCAGCGGCCTCGGCTGGGCCCTCGGCATCGGCCGGCTGGGCGGCATCGTCGCGCCCGTGCTGGGCGGATATCTCCTATCGCTTCACATGCCCCCGACCCAAATTTTCCTGGTCGCCTGCGTGTTCGCGGTCGTGGCGGCGGTGGCGACCGGACTGCTTGCCTTGCGCGGTGGCCGCGCCGAGCGGGTAAGGGCGGTGCAACCGGCGCAGTGAGGATCGCTACTCGCTCGCCCGCGAATAGCTGGTCGCCGGGTCACCTGGAACGGCGCGAGCCGAGACGGGTCGATCGCGGGATCGCAGGCTGCGGAGGTAGCCCCGTACCGGCCGCTCGTAGAGAGCGAACGTCAGATGGGCGATCGCCAACGCAAGCGGGAAAAAGAGCATCCCTGCGGCAGTCGCGCCGCCGCCAAGCCGCGTCGCCACCGCCAGAGAGAATCGCAGCGAAAACGGGTGCGTCAAATAGAGCGCGTAGCTGATATTGCCGACAAAAGCCGACGGTCCGACCAGGGATCGCGGCAGCGCGCTGCGATAGGCGCACAGCACCGCGAGCGATGCGCATGCGGTTAGAAAAACATAGGCGGCGGGATTCGTGAAAAGCTCGGTTCGGTTGAGCGCGGAGAACATGACGATCGCGGCTAGAGCGCCGATCAGCGGGAACAGATAAAGCCCGCGCCGCACGGTGGGAGCGCGTGCGATCAACAATCCAACCAGAAAAAACGGGAGAAAGGTCAGCGGCGTCGAATAATAATCCCAGAAGCGGGTGGGGTCGTCCGTCGCCCAACGATGCAGCAGGGCGAGCAACATCTGTTGCACCACGATCGACACCAGGACAAACCCGGCCAGCCTGCGGGCCGGCATCGCTCTAGTCATCAGGCAGAGCATCGGAAAGACCAGATAGAACGGCAACTCGATGCCGAGCGACCAGGCGCCTTCGCTGTTCGACAGATAGCCGGGCAGCTGCAGCGCGAACAATCCCGATCCTGTAAGGAACGCGGAGATCAGCTGCCCGGCGACCAGTCTGATCCCCGAGCCGTGCGGAGCAAGAAGAAAACTCGCCACACTGACAGCGGCCAGCAGCGGCACGATGCGAGTCAACCGATTCCAATAGAATGTTTTGAGCTCTCGCCCCGCAATGCGGGCGGCGAAATCCTCGCCATAAACCATCGTCATGGTCAGCGCCGACAGGACGAAGAAGAGATAGACGCCAAAGGTGCCCAGGCTCTCGATGACGACGCCGACCGAAGCCAGCCAGTGATACGCGGCGATCCCCAGCGCCGCCACGCCGCGCAACAGATCGAGCGGGTGGTGCCGGGGCACGGGGTCGCCGCCGAGCCTCTGACGCGGCGGCCTTTCGGCCACGTAGATTAGGTCCCCGGCTATGCCGCTCCCCGCCGATGCGAGAACGCAGTCTCGGCGCTGGTAACGAATTCCAACAATGCGGCGCGGCCGTCTTCGTTGATCTTCCGCGCCCGCTTGATCGCCGGGCCGACTTCGTCGGGCCGGGTGACGCGCTCGCTCCAGCCGCCGAGATCGGCCGCGAGGTTGGCGTAGCTGCCACCGAGATCGCGGGTCTTGTAGCGCTCGTGGCTGAACGCCATCGCATGCGTCTCGATCGCCATCGTCGAGTTGTTGAGGACGATCGTGGTGATCGGGATGCCGCTGCGCGCGGCGGTCTCGAAATCGAGCCCGGTCATGCCGAACGCCGCGTCGCCCATGAAGTTGACGCACATCTTGTCGGGCGCGCCCATCTTGGCGCCGATCGCCAAGCCAAGCCCAGTGCCGAGCTGGTGCGACTTGCCCCAACCGAGATAGCCGCGCGGCTTTTTCGCGACGTACATCGGCAGAAGCTGGTCGCGCGGGCTGCCGCTGTCATGCGTAACGATCGCGTCTTCCGAGGGGATCACCCGCATGAACTCCGACATCACGAAATAAGGGCAGATCGGCACCTCTTGCGAACGCAGCTTCGGTTCCCACCGCTTCAGCCATTCGGCCTTCTTGGCGGCGATGGTCTTTTTGGCGCCGGTCGAATGCTTCTTCTTGCCGAGCCGGTCCTTCACCGCCTCGATCAGCTGACCCAATACGAGCTTGGCGTCGCCGAGGATCGGCAGCTCGCAGGGATGGGTCTTGTAGAGGTCGCGCGCGTCGTTGGTGGCGTGGATGATGCGTTTGCCGTCGGGAATGATCGGCGTCGAGATGTTGTGCTTGGTCAGCGAGGTGCCGATCGCGAAGACGAGGTCGCTCTCATGCAGGAAATGCCGGCCATGCCCGGTATAGACCGTGCCGCCCGAGCCCAGCGCCAGCGCGTGATCCTCGGGGAACGCGCTCTTGCCGTCGGTCGTCGTCATCACCGGCGCGTCGAGCAGCTCGGCGAGCTTTACCAGCTTGTCGGAGGCCTCGGCGTAGAGCACGCCCTGGCCGGCGATGATCATCGGCGTTTTGGCGTCGATGAGCTTTTTCGCCGCCTCGTCGATATCGTCCGCGTCGCCGGCGGAGCGGCTGCGCCGCACCTTCTCGTAGTGGACGTCGTTGCCGGGGAACTCGCTGGTCATCACATCGGCCGGCACCTCGACCATGACCGGGCCGGAGCGGCCATTCTTCAACGCGTTGAAGGCGCGGCGCAGCGCGCCGACCGTGTGCTCGGGCATCACCACCGGCTCGACCTGTTTGGTCACGGTCGAATAGGTGCGCACCGAGTTGAACATCGGGAAATGGTGTGCCGTCTCGCGCGGATGGCCCAAAGGCAGCAGCAGCAGCGGCGTCGAATCCGAATAGGCCGAGGCGATCCCGGCGAAGGCGTTCTCGGCGCCGGGCCCGTATTGCATCGCGAAGACCCCCGGGGGCTTGCCGTTCTGCACGCGCGAGCAGCCATCGGCCATGTGCACGCCGACCCGCTCCTGGCGGCAGATCACCGGGCGGAGCCCGGCGGCGACGGCGGCCTCGATGATCGGCGTCGTCGGGAAGCAGAACAGGGTCTTGATGCCCTCGCGCTTCAGGATCTCGGAGATCGCATCCATGACCTGCATCGTTTCGCTCCCCTTTTTTCGCGTATTCGGCTGATCGAACCCTAGCGCGCCGCTGGATCGGCATCCAGCCTCCTTCGCGACCCCGGCCCGCCCTCCGGGCCGTTCCGGGGCCACCTCGGGATGAAGGGAGGTCGGAGCGTTCCATCGGCTCCGCATCCTGAGGCGCCTCGCGCAGCGAGGCCTCGAAGGACGCACCGACACTTCGACAGCTTAAAACTTGAAGGTCAAATTGGCGTCGAGATAGACGGTGGTGTGGCCGCCGGCGGTTCGGATCGCCGAGCCGGGGTCGAACACGCCGAACTCGTCGAGCATCAGGAGGTGAGGGGTGATCTCCCAGGTGATGCGCAGGTCGGATTGCCGGCCGATGGTGCGACCTGGCGCCAACACCGTCGCGGCGTAATTGTTCTGGCCGTTGCCGCCGGGCCACGGCGCGCCGGTATAGATCGCGTCCGCCTCCGAATAGCGCCACAGGAACGAGTAGTAGTATTCGGCGGTCACGGTCGGGATCGGCTTGACGCTGATCCGCGGCGCGAAATCGTAGAAATTGGTCGGCGAGAACTCGTTGTTCGGGGCGTAGTACTGCGAGTTCGGGTACATCGGCTGGTAGGTCGAGATCGTGCCGTCCGCCTTGCTGGCGCCGCCCGAGGCGATGTCGGCATGCGCGCCGATCCGCGGCTTCCACGGCAAGTCGTGAAACGTATAGCCGGTGTCGGTATTGACCGCGAAGGCGTCGACGGAAAGCCCGGCATAGCTGCCGGTCTGGTACGCGCCCTGCCAGTCGTAGTCGATGTCGCCGAGCCCGCCATAGCCGCGCAGCCCGAACGTGTCCCGGTGATCCTGGCTGGTGATGAACCCGGCGCCGGTCGCGGCGACGATCTTGGCGCCGGTCATCAGCGCCGCATCGTCGTAGATCGCCGAACCCTTGCCGTTGGCGAAGGGCGAGGAGCGCCAGCCGAAATAGAACAGGTCGACCGAGGTTTTCGCATCCACGCCGGCGAGCGCGTATTTCGGCAAATCGTAGCTGGTGTAGACGCCCCACAGATTGGTATGGGCGTTGTCCTTGTCGTCGAGGATGCCGTTCTCGAAATCGACGACGTTGTAGACGAACGCGTCGATACGCGCGAAGCCCCAGTCGCGATAGGCGCGGAACCCGTCGAACACCGGCGACGGCAGGTTGGTCGAGACGTTGGCGCGCACCTGCAGGTCGTTGCCGAAGAAGATCTCCTGGCGGCCGGCGCGAAACCCGGTCTCCGTGGCCGCGGTGTTGTCGTGGATTTCGCCGAACCCGTTCACCAGGCCGAGCTCGTCGCGCAGATTGCCGGGGATCGGGTCGCCCGCGTCGTGGCCGGTCTGCTGGCCGTGATAAAGCTCGCCATAGAAGCGCACGTAGTCGCCGACATGGAGATCGGCGCCAAGCTCGTAGCGCTGCTTGTAGAGCTGGTTCGAGGAGACGCCGGTGGCCGGGGTAAAGGACGGCCCCTTGCCGCCGACGCCCGGCGTCGCCGATGGCGCGATCGCGAAATTCTTGTGGTCGGTGTTGTCGTAGCGGAAGCGGATTTCGCCGTTGAGCGTCAGGTAGATGTCGCCGCTGGGGTCAAGCGGGATGTATTTGAGCGGATCGAACCACGGGTCGGTCGACAGCGCCGGGTCGCGCAGATAGCTCCAATCCTCCTCGTAGCGCTCGACATAAGAATTGTCGCGGCCGGGGCCCTTGCCCTTGTAGAAGAACGGCGCCGGCTGGCCGGTATTGGCCGGGAGCTCCGGGCTCTCTTGCGCCAGCGCGGAGCCGGTGATCGCCGCGATGGCGAGCAGCGCGGCGGCGGGGAAGGTGCGTCGCATCACCGGCGGGTCACGGCGCCGAAAGACCCGAGACGTAATCGGCGAGCGTGGCGATGTCGGCGTCGCTGAGCGCCGCGGCGATCGACGTCATGTTGCCGTCGATATCGCCGCGGTTGCCGGCGTGGAACGCCTTGAGCTGCATCGTCAGGTAATCGATTTTTTGCCCGGCGATGCGCGGGACGCTGTCCTGCCCCGTGAGGTTGGGGCCGTGGCACTGAATGCAGTGATCTTTCAGCGTCAGCGCCGGCCCGGCCGCGGCTGCCGAGGCGTCGGCGGCGCGCCCCGCCGGCCATGGCTGCAGCGAGCTGTAGTACTTGGCGAGGTTGCCAAGGTCGTTGTCGGCGAGCGGCTTGGCGATCGGCCCCATGACCTCGGACGGCCGGTGGCCGTTGCGAAACTGGAACAGCGCCAACACGACATAGTCGTTTTTCTGCCCGGCCAATGACGGCACGGTCGGCTGCTCGGAGACGCCGTCCTTGCCGTGGCAGGGCGCGCAGTTCGCCTCCGCCTTCTGCCGCCCGGCCTCGGCGTCGTAGGCCGCGGCCGGGACGGCAGTCAGCAAGGCGCACAGGGCGGCGGTAACGACCGCGGTGCGGCGGATCACGTCTTCTTGTAGCTGATCCGGTAGATCGCGCCGTTCCAGTCGTCGGAGACGAGCAGCGATCCGTCCGGCAGTTGCTGGACGTCGACCACGCGCGCCAGGATGTTCTGGCCATCGAGCAGCCCGGTGAGGAACGGCTCGGTCTTCACCACCTTGGTGCCGGCCGGGTTGAGGATCGCACGGGTCAGGTTGTAGCCGGATTTGACGGTGCGGTTCCACGACCCGTGCTCGGCGATGATGATGTTGTTCTTCCAGTCGGCGGGAAACATCTTGCCGGTATAGAAGCGCATGCCGAGCGAGGCG
>JASHUW010000373.1 GCA_030039815.1 Alphaproteobacteria bacterium | reverse complement strand
AGCACGCGGTGATCAGGGGGGGAACTTTCGGTGTCGCCACGGCGATGCTGATGCTGTCGGCGGGCGCGGCGCCGGCGCAGACCGCACCCGGCGGCAGCACCGTGCTGCCCGCGACGACGCTCGGCACGATCGACATCATCGGCACCAGCCCGCTCCCCGGGGTCGGGATCGACCGCGACAAGGTGCCGGCGAACGTTCAGAGCCTCACCTCCGGCGATCTGGACCGCGAGGGCACGCCGAGCCTCGTCAACGGCCTCAACGACCAGGCCGGCAGCGTCAACACCAACGCAACGCTGGCTGACCAGTTTCAGCCTGATGTCCTCTACCGCGGGTTCGAGGCCTCGCCCGTGCTCGGCACGCCGCAGGGCCTTGCCGTCTACCAGAACGGCGTGCGCATCAACGAGGCCTTCGGCGACACCGTCGACTGGGACCTGATCCCCGACATCGCGATCGACCGGTTCGACATCATCAGCGCGAACCCGGTCTATGGGCTCAACGCGCTCGGCGGCGCGGCGGTGATCACGATGAAAAACGGCTTCACCTACCAGGGGTTCGAGGACGAGCTGGCCGTCGGCTCGTTCGGCCAGCGCAGCGAGGAGCTCCAATATGGCCAGCGAGTGGGCAATTGGGGCGCCTATATCGCCGGGCGGTGGTACGCTTCGGACGGCTGGCGCCAGTTTTCACCCGATCGCCTGCGGCAGGTCTATGCCGATATCGGCGCGCGCAGCGACAAGGGCTCGCTCGACATCAGCTTCACCGGCGCCGACAACGCACTCTACGGCGAGGGGACGACGCCAGAGCAGTCGCTCGCCATCAACCGCGAGCTCGACTTCACGACCCCGCAAGTCAACGCCAACCAGCTCGCCTTTCTCGCGCTCAACGGCAGCTACAACGTGACCGACAAGCTGTCGCTTCAAGCCAATGCCTATGTCCGGCAATTCCACCAGACCGTGATCAACGGCAACACCACCGGCTACACCGCCTGCACCACCGGCAACGGCTTGTTGTGCCAGCCGGACGGCGTGACCCCGCTGGTCAGCTCGACCGGCGGGGCGATCCCCGATCTGTCGAATGGCGGCACGATCCCGATCGGCGAGAACGACACGGAGGATATCCACGCCACCACCACCGGCGGCACGTTGCAGGCGACCTATACCGGCGACGTGCTGCGGCACGAAAACCATCTCGTGCTCGGCGGCAGCCTCGACCATTCCTATCTCGGCTTCGCCTCCGCGGCCGAAATCGGCGTCATCAACGGCTCGCTGCAGGTGATCCCGTCCGGTTACTTCGTCGACACCCCGGAGAATACCGGCTTTAACGCCACGCCGGTCGCCCTCACGGCGATCGACAATTATTACGGTGCCTTCCTCACCGATACGTTCAACGTCACCCCGGCACTGGCGGTGACCGCGAGCGGGCGCTTCAACCTCGCCACGATCGACCTCAGCGACCGCCTCGGCAGCAACCTGACCGGCAACAACCGCTACAGCCGGTTCAACCCGGCGATCGGCGCGACCTACAAGCTCAACGAGCGGGTGACCGCCTATGCCGGCTATTCCGAGGGGAACCGCGTGCCGACGCCGAGCGAGATCGAATGCTCCAACCCGGCGCAGCCGTGCCTGTTGCCGTCGTCGCTGTCGTCCGACCCGCCGAATTTGAAGCAGGTGGTCTCGCACACCTACGAGGCGGGGCTGCGCGGCGATTTCCACCTGCCCGCGCTGGTGCCCGGCCGCTTCACCTGGAATTTTGGGCTGTTCCGCACCGATCTCGACGACGACATCTACGGCGTCGCGACCACGGTCAGCACCGGGTTTTTCGAGAATATCGGCGCGACCCGCCGGCAGGGGATCGAGACCGGTCTTGCCTACAAGGACGAGACCTGGTCGGCCTTTGTGAATTACAGCCTGGTCGACGCGACGTTCCAATCGCCGCTGACCCTGCCGTCGCCGAACAACCCCTTCGCCGACGCCAACGGCAACATCGAGGTCGCGCCTGGCGACCGGCTGCCCGGCATACCGCTCAACCAATTGAAGGCCGGCGTCGACTGGCACCCGACCGACAAATGGACGATCGGCGGCGTGCTGAGCTATTTCAGCGACCAGTACCTGCGCGGCGACGAATCAAACCAGAACGCGCCCCTGCCCGGCTATGCGGTGGTGAACCTGCACGGCTCGTACCGGGTCACCAACCACATCGAGCTCTTCGCCAACATCTCGAACCTGTTCGACACGAAATACGCGAGTTTTGGCGAATACGGCGACCCGACCGGCGTCGGCGCGCCCGGCGTGCCGGTCAGCGGCATCGGCGTCGACAACCGCTTCCTTGCGCCCGGCGCCCCGCTCGCGGTCTATGGCGGGGTCAGGGTGATGTTTTGACGGCGCGCGGAGCGCGCCATGGCCTATCGTAAGCCGTCCGAAACGCGAGAGTATGGGGCCCGACCTTCGGCGGATGGATCAAAAGTTACAGCGATAAGGTCGATGACAGGTCGTTCCAGTGGCGGTTTTCGCCCTCGATTAGATTGATCTTCCAGTCGCGCTTCCATTCCTTGATTTGCTTCTCGCGGCGCAACGCGGCTTCTTGGC